>CBDUYQ010000112.1:0-4951 GCA_965371475.1 uncultured bacterium | reverse complement strand
TTCACGAGAACGAAGTTATGATAGCTGACCCGACAATCATCACGGCCTTTATCGCGGGAATAATCTCCTTCCTCTCGCCCTGCGTCTTGCCGCTGGTACCGGGCTACGTCGCCCTGCTTTCCGGCACAAGCTCCGGGGAAACCACAGACGATAAGAGCGCCGCCCGCACCGCCATGATGGTCAACTCCATCCTCTTCGTGCTCGGCTTCTCCACCGTGTTCATTGCACTGGGGGCCTCGGCCAGCGCCATCGGCGGCTTCCTGCTCTCGAACAAGCTTCTGCTCGGCAAGATTGCCGGTGTCATCATTGTCCTGTTCGGTATCTTCCTGCTCGGCATCATCAAGATTCCCGCGCTCTACTCTGACAAGCGCTTCCACGGCAAGATCAATCCGGGCAAAACCGGTTCGTTCTTTTTGGGGCTGGCGTTCGCTTTCGGCTGGACACCCTGCATCGGCCCGATTCTCGGCGCTACCCTGATGATGGCCGCCACCCGCGACACCCTGGCGCAGGGCATCTTTCTGCTGGCCATCTACTCCGCCGGGCTGGCCATCCCGTTTCTGCTGACCGCCTTTGCGCTCGATAAATTCATGAACTTCTACAAAAACTTCCGCCGCTATATGCAGTGGATCGAGCGCGGCGCAGGTGTGCTTCTCATCGCCGTAGGGATTCTGATTTATACGAACAAATTCACGCTGGTATCCGGCTACCTGAGCTTCCTGAACGAGCTTGTCCTCTGGCTGGAAAACGCTGTAACATAAACGTCACATAAAGGAGCCTCTAACGTGTCACCTAAAGTAATTGCCATGATTCTGGTCGGTATCCTATCCGTCGCCGGCCTCTACCTTGCCGAGCAGTACTGGCTCAAGCCCGCCACCCAACAGGCGCAGGCCGCCGGACCGGGACTGATGCAGCCCCTGCCCGATGTCACTATGGAAGCGCGGGACGGCACCCGGGTCTCCCTCCGCGAAGCTTTCCCGGGAAAAATCCTGGTCATCAACTTCTGGGCCAGCTGGTGTTTGCCCTGCCGCGTCGAGATGCCCTTTTTCAACCGCGTCTATAACGAATACCGCGACCGCGAGGTGGTCTTCATCGGCATCTCCGAAGATGTCGGGGGCTGGCCGGACGCCGAAGGCTTCCTGCAGGAACTCCGCGAGTTGGAAGACGGCCCGGTCGAAATCGAATACCCCCAGTTCCTGGACTCCGACTGGAGTGTTAACGATGGCTTTGGAGGGCTCTCCGGCCTGCCGATTACCGTCTTCGTGGACCGCGAAGGCCGCATCACCCACAAGCACATCGGCATTACCGATATCGACATCCTGCGTGGTAACATCGAGAAGATGCTGGAGACGGACGAAGCGGCGGATACCGCCGAAGCCGATGCAAAAAACTAACCACAAAGTCTTGACGGTTGCCGCAACCGGGCGGACGCTGCTCCCAAAGCTGATTCCTGTCCTGGCCATCCTGGTTGGCCTTCCGCTGGCCGCCTCGGCGCAACTCCGCGTCCGCCCCGAGCAGGTGGTCACGCCCCGCGTCGTGCCCGCCCTAATCGAAATCGAACTGCAAAAAGGAAAGACCGCCACGGTAACTCTCGTCGCCTCCATCCTCGAGGGCTACCACATCAACTCCACCAAGCCGCTCGAAGACTACCTCATCCCCAGCCGCGTCGAGTTGGACTCCGAAGAGTTTGAATTGGTGGAGGAGAAATTCCCGGAAGGCGAATTGAAATCCTTCAGCTTCTCCGAGGAAAAACTTTCTGTCTATGAAGGCACACTGCGCGTCCCGCTGCGCCTGCGCGCCAAAAAGGAAACCGCGCCCGGCTCCTACCCCGTGCGCATCGTGTTCCACTATCAGGCCTGCAACGACCGCATCTGCCTCCGCCCCACCAAACGCACCGCCACTCTCACGGTTCAACTGCGGTAGATAACTTCCCGGCGGTATCGGCCGCCTGATTTACAAACTGTTGGGGTGTTAATCCGTGGCGCGCCGTTGCTGTGGGACATCCCCCCTCGCCCGCCGCCACACGTAGGCCCCGCCGAAACTTACCGCCAGCAACGCCACGGCATAGTAGGCATACGGGAAGAAGGGATTTTCCAGCGGCAGGTTGATTTCTCCCACCAGCCGCGCCCCGGGCAGCACGTTGGCGAAGAAAATTTCAAAGTCGTTTATCGTCCCTTCCGCCGTCATGTAGTAGGCAAAGTTCTGCGCGAACGGGTAATAAGAAATGTAGAGCCCCAGACAGGAAAGGAACCACAGGATGGGCGCATAGTTTTCGGAAATCGTCAGCGCGTCATAGAGCCACCCTTTCTTGTCTTTCCGCACCCATTGCTTGGCGTTCACATACCCCACGCACAGCAGCGTAAACGCCCCGGAGAGCAGCACCAGCGCGGCAAACATATGCGTCCACAGGCCATGCCAGTAGTAGTTGGTGGTCCGCGCCAGCGGAGCCTCACCCCGCAGCACCGCCTGCCGCCGGTTAAATTGCGCTTCGGCCAGTTCCAGCGTAGTGGCTTCCTCGTCGCGGTTCATCGTCCGCAACAGCGGCAACAATCGTTCGCTGGCAATCCACAACAACGAACCACCCACTACGCGGCCGCGCTCCAGCCGGTTCATGTGCAGCCGCTCGCCCATGTGGTACACCGTCCAGTAATAAAAGAGGGCGTCCCGCGCCCGCCGTGCCTCTTCCGCTTCCCGCCCCAGCTTGTGTACCAGCAGGTTGGAAAACTGTTTCATCATGTCGAAATCCGGCACGGGGTAGTGCGCCACCAGAGAAAAGATAACCGCCGGCTCGTCCAGCCCGTGACGTTGCAGGACCGCCCGTTCCAACCGGAACCGTGTAGCGTGGTAATCATCCATGTGTTCGGCGGCGAAGGCCCGCCCCATCGCCACCCGCCAATCACTTTCGGCGGCCAGCGCGTCCAGGTCCTCCGCCCCGGTACTGCCAAACCGCCAGAGCTGTTTCTCCTGCCACAGCCGCGCGCCCCCGAGCAGGTACGGCGTCGCGTTGCCCGGGTCCCAATCCTGCAGGCGGGTAATCCAGTCCTCCGGCATTTGCTCGAACTCTCTTTCCGAAAATGCCTCGGCAAATACCCACGTCACCTCGGAATCCAGTTCCACCGCCCGCTCCGCCAGCCGAACTTTCTCTTCCCCCTCCGAGGCATATAGGGCCGTGAAGGCCAGCGTTTCAGCGTCGTTCTCCTCCTCTCCGGCGGCAACCAGCCGTGCCAGTGTCCGGTCAGAAAAGTGTCCGGCGTCCTCTATCCACTCTTCACTCTGGGGACTGAAACGAACGGCGATGCTGGTGCTCAAACCCTGCCGGAACTCCCGGACAAAAAAGAAGGCCAAGGCCAGCACCAGAAACAGCACGGTCATAAACCGGGTTTTACGCAAACTTACCTCCCACGACGTGAGGCCCTACAATGCTGAGAAGTCTAGGGTTTTGCCTCCGGCGCTGTCAACTCCGAAGGCGAAACAAAGCGCGGCTTCTCCCCCTTCGACCACGGGTCGTACTCGTAGGCAAATGCCACCCGTTCCGACAGCGGCGGGTGTGAATAACGCCACAGCTTGATAAAGGCGCTCGGGTCGGGATCGGCCAGGTTGATCTCGCCCAAAACCTGGAAGGCTTCCGCTGCCACCCGGTTCGACTCCGGCACGATGCCGCGGACAACCTCCAACCCATAGATGTCGGCCTCATGCTCCCGGTAACGGCTCACCGCATTGGTGAAGGGAGAAGCAAAGAACCCCAGCACGGCGAGTATCAACAGCAAAGCCGGGAACGACGCCCAGTCGTTCACGCCTTCGATTCGCCACTTCCCGCCCCAGCGGCCCAGCATCCAGTGGATCCCCCTATACCCGGCAAACAGGAAGATCAGCGTAGTAACGATGGCGATGATAATTCCATAGAGCAGATGGTTCAAAACGTAGTGCCCCATCTCATGCCCGAAGACGAAGAGTGTCTGCTCGGTCGACATCTTCTCAAGCGTGGTATCCCACACCACCACCCGTTTCGAGGTACCAAAACCCGTCACGTAGGCGTTCACGGTGTTCAGCTTCTCGCTCGCCTTCATCTCGAACATCCGTTCCCGCGGAATCTCCAGGTCGGTCCGCGCCACTACCCTTTCTATCTCCTCCACCAGCGCCGGTTGGGTTTCGGCCAGCGGCTCGAACTCGAAGAAGAGCGGAGTGACCACCGTGGGCACCACCCAAATCAGAAAAAGTATGATGGGAATCGACGCCAGCCAGAAGTACAGCCACCACCGCGTTGGACTCCGGCGAATCACAAAATAGAGCAGCCAGATCAGCGGGACGCCGATGACCAGTCCAATGGCCTCCCCCTTGGTCCAGTCCCAAGCCCAGGAACCCCAGCCCTGCACCGACTGCTCATAACTCACCGACAGCCAGTGCCCGATAACCGAGGTCGGCAGATCGAGGACGTCCAGCGTCAGCAACAGCAGCGGGACAAAAACAAGCGCCTGCACGAAACTCATCCCCGAAACCTTCTCCGCCCACTCGCGGAACCGAACCGAAAGCCCGAAGTGCAGCACCAGCAGCACTACAATCACACCCCACGCCACGCTGACGAAGTAGAGGATGTTCTGCGCCCGGGCATACGCCACAGCCTTTTCATATTTTTCCGGCGACAGCGTATAGGTAGAAACCTCCCCGGTTTCCTGCTCTTCCTGCGGGGTGTCCGCCTGCGTTCCCTGTCCGGCAGCCGGTTCAGTCTGCTGCACCGCTGCCGCAGTTGTCAAAGAGAAAAAAAGCAGCAACGTAATTAAAAGATAAAGAATTTTTCTGGACATGAGACGCCCTCCCTTGATGGAAGCCATCCTATAATTCGCTCGGAAGTAAGTCAATCAAAAGAATAAAGTTCAAATAGGAAAAAGGTTAATCCTGACTTTTGGCGGCGGCCACAGCCCCGGAAAACCCATCCAGCAGTCGGGCCAGCCGTTCC
>CBDUYQ010000111.1:0-4990 GCA_965371475.1 uncultured bacterium | reverse complement strand
CACGCCGAAGACCGCGCCGAGGTCGGCCGCTGCTGCGGCAATGGGGGCGTGATCGGCAAACAGAAGCAGCTTGCCCCCGCCGCGCACCCATAGCATCAGTTCGCGCATTTCGTCGCCGGTGAAGGCAGAGGGATGGGGGTAATTCCAACTGTTTTGGTTCGCTTCGGCCAGCGCATTGGCGATGACCAGAACACGGCAGGGTGCGAGAGTCTCTTGCGTGAAGGTCTCGGCAAACGGTTCGACCGTGTAGCCGTCGCCGCGCAGCAGATCGGCAAAGGGTTTGTAACGTCCCCCGGCGGTGTGGAAGTTGTGGTGCGCTTCGTCAATGCACACCCGCGGCCCTTCCCCCTGCGCATAGGCCGGGTTTTTGTGCTCGAACTTGAAGTTCGGGTCGCCTACCTGCTGCGCCACCGCCGGATAAACTACAAGACAGAAGGCAATCAGAAGCAGCAATCTTTTCATTCGTTTCACTATTTTTTCTCCTTGTCGATCCGCAGAAAGCGGGCCTGCGTTGCCGTCTTTGATTTTGAGCGGGAACCCGGCGAAGACGACGTTCTCCTCGCCCATCAGGGAATCCAGGTTGGTCGGTCCTTAGCGGTTACTGCCCGGCGGCGAAGGCGAAGAGTTGCTGGATCTCATACTTTTCGATGGCTTCCTGGCGCTTGGCCATCTCTTCCTGAATTTGCATCAGGATTTCCGATGACTTGTTGACGTCCTCCCAGTTCTCATCCTCGCCGCTGTCGCTGCTTTCTTCGCCGCGTTCTTCTGCCTCACGGGCTTTGACGGCGCTGGCTTCCAGCGCCTTTTCGCCTTTTTTGACGATGGCGACCTGATCGTCCTGGATAAAGCCGGCCAGCATGGTGTAGGAAGTCTTCAGGTAGCTGCGGGCCTTTTCCGTGTAGGTGCGGGAGTGGATGAGGGTGTCGATGTAGGTCTCGATGGCGATTTCGATGGTCTCTTTCGGGTAGGGTAGCATGGAGAGCGGCGCGGCCATATCGGTGCCGGTAATCGCACTGATTTCGGCGATACCGCCGAATGAGGTCACGATTTGCACGGCCTCCTCGTTGGTCATCTACCCGTCTCCTCGTATGTGGCTAACCCGATGTGGTCCATCTGAATGAGGCGCAACGGCCTCCCGGACTATCGGCTCCCCTGCGGAGTAAAGCACTCGCGGGCGGCCAGCACCGTGTTCCGGTGAATTTCTATGGTGTCCCCGACCGACCGGGCGTAACCCCCCGCCAGTGTAACAGCAACAGGAATCGAACGCGAGAGGAAAGCATCAAAAACCCTGCGATCACGCTCCCGCAGGCCCTCAAGAGTCAGGCCCAACCCACCGAGCTGGTCCTCACGGTAGGGGTCGGCCCCGGCGAGGTAAAAGATTAGGTCCGGCTTGGGGTGTTCCTTGAAGGCTCGCTCCAGGGCCTCCTCCAGCCGCTGGAGGTACTCTTCGTCCCCGGCGCCGTCTTCGAGGCCAACATCGATGTCCGAAGGCGGCTTCACCGCCGGGTAGTTGTTCTGCTGGTGCAGCGAGAGTGTTATCACGGTGTCGTCGTCGGCGAAGATGGCTGCGGTACCGTTGCCGTGGTGGACGTCGAGGTCAACGGTCAGCGCCCGTTTTATGGCGCCTTCGGCCTGCAGGGTACGAATTGCCACGGCGACATCGTTGAGGGGGCAGAAGCCTTCGCCGTGGTTGGGGAAGGCGTGGTGGAGTCCGCCCGCCAGGTTAAAGCCGCAGCCGTCTTTGAGCGCTTGTCTTCCGGCCAGCGTCGAACCGCCCGCTGCCAGCCAGACAGCCCGCACCAACTCCGGAGAGTAGGGCACCTCCATCCGCATAACTTCCAGGGGGTCGAGCCTGCCCTCTTTGAGTTTCTCCACCCAGCCGCGCCCGTGGACCCGCAGCACGTCTTCGTCGGTGGCGGGAGAGGGTGAGAGAAAGTCCGTCTCCTCCGCGTCGCCTTCGGCGAGGAGTTTCTTCTGCACCAGCCGGTACTTCTGCGAGGGAAAGACGTGTGCGCCCAGGTTCAGGTCGTAATCTTCGCTGTAAACAATTTTGAAGGGCAGCATGGCCGGTGTCTTGCCGGAGGAGGAAGGACGAGGGAGGGGAGGTTAGTGTTCCAGCATCATGCGGATAAAGTTGAGCATCCGCTGCGTTCTAATCGGTTTGGGAATTGTCCCGGTGACGCCCAGCTTCTGCGCCTCCCCGAGCACGTGCGGGTCTTCCGACGCGCTCATGGCGACGATAGGGACATGGTTGAGGTGTTCGTTCCCGCGCAGCTTTTTCAGCACTTCGATTCCCGTCACCCCCGGCATGTCCATATCCAGCAGGACCAGATCCAGTTGCGTATCTTCCGCCAGCGCCATGGCCTCTTTGCCGTCGGGGGCGAGCAGGATGGAAAACCCTTCCTTGTTGAACAGGCGGTTGAGGTCTCTCCGCACCTTTTCTTCGTGGCAGGCCACCATAATTTTCGGGACAATCAATTCCGCCAGCAGGTCGGCCAGGTTCGTCTCGCCTTGCCCGCTGAACTTCGTGACCTGTACCCCCATGCCGGACTCCGGGATGCTGCGCCGGACCACGCCGGAAATCTTGATGGACTCGGGCAGGCGGACGCTGTGCAGCAGGACCTCCACCTTGGCCCCTTCCCTGGGGGGGGTTTCCATCCGGACAAAGACCCCGGTGGTGCTCAGGTCGCGAATCGGGCGCAATTCACCTCCGTATTCGGCCCGAACCCAGGCGCGTGTCCGAATCCGGAGGTTCTTGCGGCGCTCTTTCCCCTTACGCTGGTAGTCGGCCATATCTCCCCCCTACATGCTAACTGAGCCACTATAACGCCGACGAGGCGAGGCGGTCAAATCCTTCTCTATGAGCTACAATACCTCATCAGGGAGAGCAGGGAGGACACCGGAGTGAAGGCCCGCGTAACTGTTACTTTGAAGAACACCGTGCTCGACCCACAGGGGCAGGCCATCCACCAGGCGGCCGCGCGCCTTGGTTTCAAAGGTGTTCAGGCTGTCCGGCAGGGTAAGGTCTTCGATTTGGAACTGAACGGCCTCTCGGAAGAGCAGGCCCGGGAGCAGGTCGAGCGCTTCGCGCAAGAGGTCCTCACCAACCCGGTTATCGAAGAGTTCCGTTACGAGCTAAAGGAATAGCTGGGATCGCCGGTCGCCGGGCACGGAACACAGGTCACTGACTTATGTGTGGAATCATCGGATACGTCGGAAAGAAACCGGTCGTCCCGGTCCTGCTGGAAGGGCTCAAGCGGCTGGAGTACCGCGGCTACGACTCCGCCGGCATCGCCGTTGTAGGCGACGGCGGCAAAATGAAGATCCGCCGCTGCGAAGGCAAGCTGCGCAACCTGGAAGAGTCGCTCCGGCTAAAGCCCGTGGACGGCGTCTTCGGCATCGGCCATACCCGTTGGGCCACCCACGGCCGTCCCAGCGAAGAGAACGCCCACCCCCACCGCGACTGCAAAGGCGAAGTCGTGCTGGTCCACAACGGCATCATCGAGAACTACCTGCCCATCAAGGAAATGCTCGCCGCCGAAGGGCACAAGTTCGTCACCGAAACTGACACCGAAGTCATCGCCCACCTGATCGAGAAGCATCAGAACGGCGATGGTCTGCCGCTGGAAGAGGCCGTCCGCCGCACCGTCAACGAGCTGACCGGCATCTTTGCGCTGGCGATTCTCTCCACTCGCGAACCCAACAAGATTATCGCCGTCCGCCACGGCCCCCCGGCGGTCATCGGGCTCGGCAAGGACGAATACTTCGTCGCCTCCGACATCCCGGCCATTCTCTACCACACCCGCGATGTCTTCTTCCTCTCCGACAGCGAACTCGCCGTCATTACCCCCGAAGGCGTCCGCCTGCAAGACTTTCAGGGCAACCCGGTCGAGCGCGAGATGCAGCACATCACCTGGGACCCGATCCAGGCCGAGAAGGGCGGCTTCAAGCATTTCATGCAGAAGGAAATCTTCGAGCAACCCCGCGCCGTGCGCGATACCTTGCTGGGCCGGGTTAGCCGCGAGACGGGAAAGATTTTCCTCGGCGAAGAAATGGAGTTCACCGAAGAGGACTTCCGCAACTTCCGCCAGTTAAAAATTGTCGCCTGCGGGACTTCGTGGCACGCCGCGCTGGCGGGCAAGTTTATGATGGAGAAGCTGGCGCGGGTTCCGGTCGAGGTGGACTATGCCTCCGAGTACCGTTACCGCGATCCGCTGATTGACGCCGATACGCTGACCATCATCATCAGCCAGTCCGGCGAAACCGCCGACTCCATCGCCGCGCAGCGCGAAGCCCACGCCAAAGGTTCGAAGTCGCTGGCCATCTGCAACGTGGTCGGTTCCATGATCCCCCGTGAGGCTCACGGCACTCTCCCTACCCACGCCGGGCCGGAAATCGGCGTGGCTTCGACCAAAACTTTTCTTACCCAGCTGGCGGCGCTCTATTTGCTGGCGCTTAACTTTGCCCAAGCGCGCGGACAGATTAGCCTGGAGCAAACCAAACCCTGCATCGAAGAGTTGCTGCGCCTGCCCGGCAAGCTGGAACAGATATTGCAGCGCGACGATGAAATGGAAGCGCTCGCCCGCGAACTCTCCCGCGCCACAGACTTTTTGTTCCTGGGCCGCGGCATCCACTACCCGATTGCGCTTGAAGGCGCTCTCAAACTAAAAGAAATTTCCTACATCCACGCCGAAGGCTACCCCGCCGGCGAGATGAAGCACGGCCCTAACGCGCTCATCGACCCCAACCTGCCCGTAGTGGTAATAGCTACCTGCGACCGCAGCGACCCGGAAAGTGTCACACGCTATGAAAAGACCGTGGCCAACATTACCGAGGTCAAAGCCCGCGACGGCATCGTAGTCGCTATTGTCACCGAAGGGGACAAGGAGGCCACCCAGGCTGCCGACCATGCCTTCGCGATCCCGGAAGCGCCCGAACTCCTGCTGCCCATCCTCGAAGCCGTGCCGCTGCAACTGCTCGCCTACCATAT
>CBDUYQ010000110.1:0-5008 GCA_965371475.1 uncultured bacterium | reverse complement strand
GTCTGGACTTCGTAGCCTGCCTGTTCAAAGTTCTTCTTTGCCTGACGCAGCACGAGGAGGGTTTCCTGAATCTGGTTCTGGTAATCAGAGCGGTCCAAATGGATAAAGGCGGTGATGGTTCGCACCGTTGGCCGTTCTTCAGCCTGGATTGCTGCGGGTGTAAAAAGCCCCGCCAGCAGCAGCAGCAGCAGGCTAACTCGTCGGGGTGAGGTTTTTAGCATAGGCGCCGAATTCCTTTAGAGTTTCGAATCCCAGCCGGCGGTAGAGGGTAACCGCGTTCTTGTTGGCGGTGGTCACGGTCAGGGAGACGCCCCGGAACCCTGCCACCTCCATCCGGCGCAGGGATTCCTGCAACAGCCGGCGGCCTACGCCCCGGCCCTGCCATCTGCGCCGGACGCAAACCTGAGTGATGTGGGCTACCCCGGGCGCCACCTCGGAAGTCAGCAGTGCGCCCACCAGTAATCCGCTATCAGGTTCGACAGCGCGCAGCGAAAACCGCTCCTGAAAAACGCCGCAGCTGGGAAAGGTCACAATATTTTGCAGGAAGCGCTGCGCCCCTTTCCTGTCGGCGTACTGGTTGTTGAGCCGGCTGTCCACATGGTCACGGTAGGCGTCGACAATCAGCCCGGCCATCTCTTCAAAGTTGTTCTGCCAATGCCGTATCTCCCACCCTGACTGCCGGGCCGGGGTGATGTCATGCGGGGTGCCGGCGGGAAAAGCCCGGTAGAGAAAGAGCCGGGGGAAAACTTCAAAGCCCCGGGCGGCAAGTATCTCCTGCAGCGGTTCCGGGCTGAAAGAGATGAGTTGGGCTTCGATGCGGGTCAGGAGCGGTGTGTTGAGCAGGGTTTCCAGTACGTGTTCCAGCAGGAGCCGGGCGATTCCGGATTCCCCGGCCGCCTGGTCGTACGCAAACGATGGCCGCACAAACAGGTCGCCCAGCAGACCCTTGCTGCCCTCATACAGGAAGAAGCAGTAGCCCGCCACCTCCCCTCGGATACGAGCAACATAGCCGGACAGTTTGCTGGCGTCGATGTGGCGGCGCAGCATTTCGGCCGAGGGACGATAGTCCCAGTGGAGTTGTGCCTGCCACTGCTGCTCCTCGTCCGCAAACAGGGGAGTAAGGTCGCACGCGCGAAATTGGCGCAGGTCAACGATGTCAATCGACGAAGGAAGTGAGGCGACGGCCATCCGGTCTCCTTACCGGGGATGATACCACTTCGAGGGCGGAATCGAACGGGTTCTTCCGCGTGTTATCGGTGGCAGGTAAAGACCACAGCGGGCGGAAGGTTCCGCCAGACCAGTTTCTGTGTTACGGAGCCGAAGTAGCCGCGCAGGAAACGGGCGGCGCTGTACCGTTGCAGTTGTTCCACTTCGACTTCGTGGACCAGCATCCCGTGCAGGTATTGGAACTGCGTCAGCACGGTTTCCGCGTGGGTGTAAGGCAGCAGGTTTTGGAAAATGTCCTGCCGGACTTTATTGGGCATGATGGTCAGTCCCAGAGAGGAAACCACGGCATCCACTTTTTTGTGGCCGTATTGGGTGAGCACCATCCCCATAGTTTCCGCACAGCCATTGATAAGGATCAAGCGCGGGTCGTTGAACCGTTCGCGCAGGTATTCAGTGAAGCGGGGGTTGATTTCAAACGCCAGCAGCTGCGCGTCCGCGGGCATCTCCTGCAACAGGGCTTCGGTCATAACGCCTGTGCCGGGGCCGAACTCCACAACCGTCCGGGCCTGACGCAGCGGCAGAGGCTTGAGCATGTGGCGGACCAGATAGCGGGAACTGGGAGCAATCGCAGCAGTAGTCTGGAAGTTGCTCAGTGCTTCCGTGGCAAAAGTCCGCAAGCTCACATAAACCCCTTACGTTCAGCATAGCGGAGAATACCTGAAACTTTCCCGATTGGAAAGCCCTTTTTCCCCGGTGGAGTACAGTACGAAAACTCACTTCGCACAGGCGGTTATTATGGCACTCTAGTATGGTTGTAGCCGGAGGACAAGTGGCTGCCAGGATGGTTGCTTACAAGTTGGTGCGGAGGGGGCTGTGCTGACCTTTGCCATTGTTGTCACGGTACTGGTTGTCCTGCGCTGGCTGCCGCACGGGCTGGCGCGTTCTCTCGGAGCCATACTTGCTGGTCTTTTCTTCCGGCTCGCACCGGGGTGGCAAAGTTATGCCGCCACCAATCTCCGCCTGGCCTTTCCCGGCCTGACCACAGCGGAACGTGCCCAAATTCTGCAAAGAGCCGTCCGGCACTGGGGCTGGCAGTTGGCCGAGTTCGCCCGCTTCCCGCGTTACACCAAAGAGAACATCAGTAAGGTGATTGAGTACGACGGTCTGGAGAATTACCAGCAGGCAGTGGCACGGGGCAAAGGCGTTCTTTATCTGACGGCGCACTTGGGCGCGTGGGAGTTGAGTTCCTTTGCGCACTCCGCAAATGGCTACCCGCTGGCCTACCTGAACCGGCCAATAGACAATCCGTATATCGACCGGCTGGTCAACCGTTACCGGCAGCTGCATGGCAACCGGCCTATTGACCGGCACACCGCCGCCCGTGCCGTGCTGGAACAATTGAAACACGGCGGTACCGTCGGCATACTCCTGGATCAAAATGTCCATGAGGGTGATGCGAATGTATTCGCCGATTTCTTCGGCCTGCCGGCCAGCACGTCCGCCGGGTTGGCGCGGTTTGCTCTCAAAACCGGCGCCGCCGTAGTGCCGGGTTTTGCTCTTTGGGATGAACAAAAGGGGAAGTACCGGCTGCGCTTTGAGCCGGCGGTGGAACTGGTCCGCACCGGAGACGATGCCCGCGACGTACAGGAGAATACGGAGTTGTTCAACAAAGTGATTGAAAGATTTGTGCGGCGCTATCCCGGCCAGTGGCTCTGGGTGCATCGCCGCTGGGGTACGCGCCCGCCCGGGGAACCGTCGCTGTACCCGGAATGATTGTTCACTCGCGGCAGATGCCGCGCTTTGATTCCCGGATGAACTTTACGAATTCCAATGCTTCTGGCGTGACCACTTCTTTTTCTATCCGTGTAAGCGCGTCCTGCAAGGAAAGCTGCGAGCGGTAGAGAAGTTTGTAGGCCTGCTTGAGCGCGGCAATCTGTTCGCGCTGGAACCCGGCGCGGCGGAGCCCGATCAGGTTCAGCCCTTTGGCCGCCACGTCGAACTCGGCCGCCAGCAGGAAGGGGGGCACGTCCTGAATGATGCGGACGTTGCCACCGATCATGGCCAGCTTGCCCACACGGCAGTGCTGGTGCTGCACTGCGCCGCCACCGAGAAAAGCGCCTTCGTGGATTATGGAAAAACCTCCCAGCGCCACGCCGCTGGCCAGCGTTACTCCCCGGCCCAGTTGCGAGTTGTGGCCGACGTGGATCAGCGACATGATGAAGCATTCCGGGCCGATGTCCGTGACTGTCCCTTCGCCGTGCCCGCGCTCAATGGTGACGTTGGGCATTACGACGGTTTTCTCGCCCATCTCGACGAAGCTTTCCTTCGTCGTCCCGCCGCGAATCATCGGGGTGTGGCCCACGACCACGCCGCTGTGGATGTGGCACCCGCGTCCAATGCGCGCACCGTGGTGGAGGACAACGTGGTGGCCGAGTTGTGTGCCCTCGCCGACCTCCACGCCTTCCTCGATGACGGAGTAGGCTCCGACGCGAACGCCCGGAGCCAAGCGGGCGGTGGATTCCACTACAGCAGTCGGATGGATGGCGGTTTCAGTGGCCATTTTGTTATCAGTACCTTGGGAGCGAGAAGTAACTACGAGCAAGCCAGCTTACGTTATACTCCCCCCTGAGAGCAAGTTTAGCAGCACGAGACGCAGGATAGGACGAAGGGAGGAAGCGTCATGCCGATTACGGCCGGCGAGCTGGCCGCCCGGTTGGGTGGGGAGGTGACGGGGGATTCCAGCTTGTCACTTACCGGAGTAGCCACGCCGGAAGCGGCGGGTCCCGGCGACCTCATCTACGTCGAATCGGAAAAACGCCTGCCCGCAGCACAGGAATCCAGGGCGCTGGTAGTAATCGCTGGAAAGGGGGCGGCGCTTACCGGTAAAACAATCATCTGTGTCGAGAACCCCAAACAAAGCTTTGCCCGCGCGGTGGAGATACTCCTGCCGGAGCCTCCGGTGGCTGTTGGGGTGCATCCCACTGCAGCTGTGGACGAATCTGCCGAGGTGCATGCAAGCGTAGCCGTGGGCGCGCAGGCGGTGATCGGCGCCAGCGCGAAAATTGGAGAAGGGACACAGGTTGGCCCCGGCTGCGTCGTCGGCGCAGGGGTAGAAATCGGGAAGGACTGTGTCCTGTTCCCGCGGGTGGTCGTCTATCCCGGCGCCAAGTTGTGCGACCGGGTCCGGTTGCACGCCGGGGTTGTCATCGGCAGTGATGGGTTCGGGTACGTTCCCACCGAAGAAAGCTGGGAGAAGTTTCCGCAGCGGGGTAAAATCGTAATCGAAGACGACGTGGAGATCGGGGCGAACTCCGCCATCGACCGCGCCACGCTGGGCGAGACGCGCATCGGACGCGGGGTCAAAATTGACAACCTGGTCCATATTGCCCACAACGTATCGGTTGGTGAGCACAGCATCCTGGCCGCGCTGACTGGTATCGCCGGCAGCACCACCCTGGGGCGCAGGGTCGTGGCCGGAGGACAAGCCGGCGTTGCCGACCACTGCACGATAGAAGACGGCGCCCAACTGGCCGGCAATGTTTCGGTACAGACCGGCAAGACCATCCGGGCCGGGGAAGTGGTGTTCGGCAATCCCGCGCGTCCGCTGGCCGAGTTCAAAAAGAGTTTCGCGCACTTCATCCGTTTGCCGGAGTTGGCACGCCGGGTGAAGGCGCTGGAGAAGAAGATAAAAGGATAGACGGAAAATGCCGCGCCTCATCGTTATCGGCGGACACACGCGCAACATCGGCAAGACGCAACTGGTGGTCGAGGTGCTGCGCGCCTTTCCGGAGCGGAAATGGCTGGCGGCCAAGATTACGCAGTTTGGCCACGGCGTCTGCTC
>CBDUYQ010000109.1:0-5031 GCA_965371475.1 uncultured bacterium | reverse complement strand
CCGGGGCGCTGGCGGCGCTGGGGAATCCGTTCCCGGCGGGGCCGGGCTTCTTCGTTCCGTTCAGCGACATCAACCAGCAGGAGTCTTCCGGCAGTTCCATCTATCACGGCATGACGCTCAACCTGCGCAAGCGCTACAGCAACAACTATGAGTTTCTGGCCAGCTATACCTGGGCGCACGCCATCGACGACTCGACCGACTTGCAGACGCTGCTCAACCCGCAGGATAACTCGCGGCCCGACCTCGAACGCAGCAACTCCACCTTCGACCAGCGCCACCGGTTTGTTTTCAGTTCGGTGATCAACAGCCCCTACGAGTGGAGCGACGAGGGGTGGTGGAAGAAGTTTATGGCGGACTTCATTGTGTCGCCGATCATCGAGGCCAATGCCGGGCGTCCCTATTCGGCGCTGACCGGGTCGGACGTAAACCTGGACTTCGGCCCCAACACCGACCGGCCGTCGGTGGTTCCCGCGGGGTCGCCGGGGTCGGTTACGTCGCCTTTTATCGACAACGTGGCGTTTGCTCCGCCTACGGTGTGCCCTTCAACCACGACCGCTAACACGCTGGTATTCGGCTGCACGGGGAACATCGGGCGGAACACCCTCACCCGGCCGAGCTTTTGGTCCCTGAATCTGCGCCTGGCCCGGAAGATGGCCGTCAGTGAAAGAACGAATTTGGAACTGATCGCCGACATGTTCAACCTCTTTAACCGGTTCAACATCGCCGACGTCAACCCGCTGTGCGACACCATTGCCGGGCGCTGCATCGCCGGGCAGCCGACCGCGGCGTTCGACGCGCGGCAGATTCAGTTTGGTGTGAAGCTGAGCTGGTAGGCGCGCGCCCCCACTTTGAAAACGCCCGGTCATGGTCCGCCGTGGCCGGGCGTTTTCTTTTTGATACGCAAACGCCGCAGGCTTGTTAGAATGCCAGCCAGCAGGTAAAGAGGAACCGGAATGGAAATCGTAGTCATCATTGCCGTGGTTGCGCTGGTTGTACTGGTTGTCCTGGCGGTGTTCCTGTGGCTGGCGATGAGCCGGCTGGGGGCGCGGATGGAGAGGCAGTCGCATGCCTTCCGGGAAGAGATGCAGGGGCTCCGGCAGGAGACCCAGACCGCCCTCACCAACCAGCTCGGGCAGGTAGGGCAGACGTTCCAGCAGCAGCTGGGTGACGTGCGGGTGGCGCTGCAAAAAGGTTTGACCGACGCCGGGCAGCTTTCCTCCAAGGCGCAGGAGAATGTCGGCGAGCGCCTGGCCGAGGCGGCCAAACTCATTACCAATGTCAGCCAGCAGTTGGGCGGGTTGCAGGAGGCCGGGAAGGAACTGCGCGGGTCGGCGAAGACGCTCGAGTCGGTTCTTTCCGGCGTGAAAACACGCGGCACTCTGGGAGAGATGGCGCTCGACCGCATGCTGGCCGATGCGCTGCCGCCGGACGCCTACGAGATGCAGTACCGGTTCCGCAGCGGGACGATGGTGGACGCCGCCGTTAAGCTGGGCGAGAAGATTCTCCCGATTGACTCCAAATTCCCCCTGGAAGCCTACCGGCGGCTCCTCGACGCCGAGACGGCCGAGGCAGAGGAGCAGCCGCGCAAGGAGTTCGCCCGGGCGGTCCGCAAGCACGCCGCCGACATTGCCGAGAAGTACATCCTGCCCGGCGAGGGCACGCTCGAGGTGGCGTTCATGTTCATGGCGTCCGAAGGGGTGTACTACGAGTTGCTGCGGACGGAAGACAGCAAAGGTTTTCTGGATGCCTCCTGCCGGGAGTTGCGGGTGGTGCCGGTTTCTCCCAACACGCTTTACGCCTACCTGGCCATCGTTCTGATGGGGTTGCGCGGGTTGCAGGTGGAGGAGAACGCCCGGATGATTCTGAACGGCTTGAGCGGGTTGCAGACCGAACTCCAGGGCTTTGGCGATACCCACTCCAAGCTGGGCACCCACCTCAAGAACGCCGGCCAGAGTCATGCCGACGCCACCGCACGTCTGGAAAAAGTAGAACGCAGCCTGGCCGCGCTGGCGCAGGGCGCAACGCTGGAGGAACAGGAAGAACTGAAAGCCGAACCCGCCGGCAAACCCAGCCGCTGAAAACCGTCGCAGTCTTTCGCAGGAAAATTCTTAACTTTTGGTGGTGAGCTGGAAGATTTTTGCGTCGAGGAAGAGCTGGTAGAGCAGGGGGTCGAGTTCGCCGTCCTTGACCGCGAAGCTCAGGATTTGCAGGGCGCGGTCCACGGGGACGGCTTTTTTGTAGGGGCGGTCGGAGGCGGAGAGAGCGTCGAAGATATCCGAGATGGTCATCATGCGGGTCTGGGGCGAGATTTCCGGCTCGTTCAGGTTGTAGGGGTAGCCCTTGCCGTTGAGCTTTTCGTGATGGCCGCGGGCGATGTTGGGCACGTCTTTCAGGTCCCCGGTCCAGGGGATGTGGTTGAGGAAGTTGTAGGTGTGGAGGACGTGGGATTCAATCTGCTTGCGCTCCTCGTTATCGAGGCTGCCCTTGGGAATGGAGAGGAAGCGGACTTCGTGCGGGGCCAGGTAGGGCCGCTCCACGCCACGCAGGTCGACGTAACTGAGCTTGGCGATTTCGATTAAGCGGTCGAAGTTGCCTTCCGGCATGACCGTGGGTTCGTTGGATTCCAGGATGAACTGCATGTAGTCTTCCACTTCGGACAGCCGCCGCTCGAATTCCGCGTCGAGTTCGGCCAGGGCGGCGGCCGAGCCGCCTTTCTGAATGAGTTCGATCTTGCGCTTCAGAATATCGGTTTCGAGCGCCTTGCGGATGAAGTCAAAGCGGTGCTGGACGATGTTGAGCTGGTCGGGGTAGAGCTTCTTGGCCTTGACCAGGACCTCTTCGCGGACGCCGACCTTGCCGAAGTCGTGCAGCAGCCCGGCGTAGCGAATTTCTTTCATCTGCTCGCGGGTGAAGCTGAGGCTGGCGTAGGGTCCGGTATCGACTTTATCGGCGGCTTCCGCCAGCCCGCAGGTCAACTTACTGACGCGGAAGGAGTGACCCGAGGTGGTAGGGTCGCGTTGTTCAATGGCGGTTACGGCGGCCTTGACGAAACCCTCGAACAGGGTCTGGATGTTTTCGTACAGGATGTTGTTTTCGTAGGCCACGGCAGCCTGCGAGGCGAGCGAGACGGCCAGGGCAATCTGGTTGGCGTCGTAGGCGACAACCTCTTTGGCAAAGTCCTTGGGGGAGGCCAGCTTGCGGGAGAACTTGCGTTTGCAGTTGATGAGTTGCAGCACGCCCAGGACTTCGTCCTTGGGGTTTTTGAGCGGAATGGTGAGCATGGACTTGGTGCGGTAGCCGACCTCTTTGTCGAAATTCTTGTTGAACTGGTAGGGGGCCGAGGAGGGAATTTTGTAGGCGTCCGGCAGGTGCAACTCCTCTCCGGTATCGGCGACGTACCCTGCAAGGCTGCTGCGGTTGATCGGCATGGTGAATTCGGTGAAGGGGATCTGGAGGCTGTCGTTCTGGGTAAGTTTGAACCGCAGTTGCTTCTCGTTTTCCGATACTTCCTCGACCACATAGAGCGCCCCGGCATCGGAGGAGGTAATCTCACGGCTGGCGCTCAGGATGAGCGTAAGGAGCTTGTCGGGGTCCTTCTCCGAAGAGAGTGCGACGCCGATACGGTTGAGTTCCCGGACCTCGCGCATGCTCCGCTTCAACCGGGTTTTTGCGTCAGCGGCTTGTGTGACCAGTTTGGCGGCCTCGAAGGCGCTGTCGAGGGTGCGGGCCAGAACTGCCGGGGCGGGCCGCCCGGTAAGATAAATAAACGCCTGGCGGTCATTTTTGGGGAGCCGGGCACTGCTCCGGGCCAGGTAAACGATTTTCATCTGACTGTGGGAGCGGGCCAGCTTTTGGATGGAGCGGGCGTCTTTGGCGAGGTCGGCAAGCCAGACTTGGGGGGCTTTACCGTTCCCGGGAGGGCCTTCCTTCCGGGAAACCGGGTGTGCGGTATACCTCGTGGGCAGCTTCCGGGCCAGCGAAGCCACCGGGGAATCTTCAAAATACCAGACCTGTTTGGCCATCCATCTCCCCTCTGCAACAATGGCAGGATTCGGTGAGTATAACCGATAACTACTGCCGGATACCATTTTCCGTGCCGCCGGGGATGAGGAGGATTGCCCCCTTGAGCCTGAGACGGCAATCGGTATAATGGTTCGTAATCAGGCACTTGCAGGGCAGCGGGCCGGGGAAAAGCCTGGGTTATTGGCTGGCTGCAACGGTCCCCGACAGGGGAGAGTTGTTGACGGAAGCGGAGGGGGAAAGCATGGCTCCAGAGTCGAAAGTAGAGGTTGCCGCGCCGGCGGGCGACCAGGCACATTTTCTCCAGCGCATCCAGCTTTTCAGCATGCTGACGACGGCGGAGTGCGGCGCCATCGTCAAACGGCTCAAGCGGCGCGATTACCCTCCGGGCAACCACATTGTCCGCGAAGGACAGGCGGGCAACTCCATGTTTTTCATTACGGCGGGGAAGTGCGAGGTCCGTAAGCGCGACCCCAATACGGGCATTGAGTTTCTGGTGACCGACCTGGACCCCGGGCAGTGTTTCGGCGAGATGGCGCTGCTGACGGGCAAGCCGCGCACGGCTTCGGTGGTGGCGTCCGAGCCTACTACCGTCGGCATTCTGGAGCAGAAGGACTTCCAGGAAATTTTTATCCAGCACCCCAAGATTGGCCTTTCCCTTACGCAGGTGCTGGCTGACCGTTTGGAAAAGACCAATGAGCAGGTGGGCATCGGTTATACCTCGCTCAGCAAATTGCAGTTTGACCCACGGGTGCTGGGGTTGCTGCCCGAACAGACCATCCTGCAGCACAAGATGGTTCCGGTGGCTTACGGCGGGAACCGCCTCACGCTGGCGATGGTGGACCCGAACAATCTTATTGCGCTGGACGACGTCCGCCGCTTCCTGAAGGGCGTCATGATTGAGCCGGCCGCCTGTTCGGAAGAAGAGTTCAAGAAGTTCATGAGCACCACTTACGTCCAGATGATGAAGAAAGAGTCGGACCGCAAGCAGAAGGCCCAGGCCGATGCGCT
>CBDUYQ010000108.1:0-5037 GCA_965371475.1 uncultured bacterium | reverse complement strand
CTTCCCAGGAGATTTCGGAACGGTTAATCCAGCGCAATGAACTGTTCCGGGCGGCCATCTACGTGGGGACGGTGGTGGCGCCCACCTACCACACCGCCCTTACGCACACCCTGCAACTCCCCAGCGTGTCGGGACTGCCCACCAACAGCATCCTCCTGGAGTTTTCCAAAAACCACCCGGAGGAGTTCGAGGAAATCCGCGAGAGCGCTCAGTTGATTGCCCCGCTCAATTTCAACCTGTGCATCCTGCGCTCCACCGAGGCACACTTCAGCTACCGGAAACGAATCCACCTTTGGCTGACACAGAACGACTTCAACAACGCGCCGCTGATGATCCTGCTGGCCTACGTCATCCTGGGCCACCCGGACTGGGAGGGCGCCGAAATCAGCATCTTTGCCTGCTACCCCGTCGCCAAAATGCACAAAGAGTTGGGACGGCTCAAGGAGATGATTGCCGAGGGGCGGTTGCCCATCGCCGAGCGCAACCTGACTCCCATTGCGTTTGATGGGCAACAGACCTTTGAACGCGCCACCGCCGCCCGCTCCAAAGAGGCCGACTTGGTGATTGTCGGGATTACCCAGGGCGATATCCTGGCCGACCTGAAGGGGAAACTCCTGGCGCACGATGGTCTCAAGGACATTCTGTTCGTCAACGCCAACGAACAGGTCCCGATTCACTAACGCCGGGCCCTGGTGTTGTTCCCTGCCGCCGGACATGACAAAATTCCTCTCAGGAATTCATCCACGCGCTTCCATGTCTGCTAAGACACAACCCGGTTCCCGGCACTCCCTGCTTACCTACCTGGAAAACTTTCGCCGCCACGGCCAGCAGACATTCTGTGTCCACCGGCGCGGTTACCGCACCGAGCGCTGGTCCTATGCCCGTGTGGCCGATGTGGCCGGTCAGCTTGCCCGGGAACTGGAAGCGCGCGGCGTGGGCAAAGGCGACCGGGTACTCTTCTGGGGGGAGAACTGCGCCGAGTGGGTGGCAGCCTTCTTCGGCTGCCTGTTGCGCGGCGTGGTGGTGGTGCCGATGGACAGCATCGCCGCGAAAGACTTTGCCCTGCGCGTCGCCCGGCAGGTAAGAGCCGAACTGGTTCTCTGCTCACGCGAGCAGGCGGCGTCGGTGGACGGCTTTCCCCTTATGCTGCTGGAAGAGTTGGAACGGATGGTATCGAAACATTCATCCGCCCCCTACCCGGCCCCGGACGTTCAACGCGGCGACACCGTGGAGATTATCTTCACCTCCGGCACCACCGCCGAGCCCAAAGGCGTCGTGCTGACCCACGGCAACATTCTCTCCAACCTCGAACCCATCGAAATTGAGATGCGGAAATATCTGATGTATGAACGCCCGTTCCACCCCATCCGTTTCCTGAACCTGCTGCCGCTCAGCCACGTCTTCGGGCAATTTCTCAGCATCTTCGTTCCGCCGCTGATGGGCGGGACGGTCCTGTTCCAGCCGACACTCAACCCGGGCGAAATCCTCCGGACGATAAAGCGCGAGCGGGTCTCGGTGCTGGTCGCGGTTCCCCGGCTGCTGGAAACCCTCAAGGGCAAGCTGGAGCGCGACGCGGAAAGCGAAGGGCGCCTCGAAACCCTTAAGAAGCAGATCGAGCAATCGGAAGGACAGTCTCCTCTCCGGCGCTGGTGGCGCTTTCGCCGGATTCACAGCCGCTTTGGGTGGAAGTTCTGGGCCTTTGTGTGCGGCGGGGCAGCGCTGCCCGCGGAAACGGAAAACTTCTGGCAGCGGCTGGGGTTCGCCGTCATTCAGGGATATGGGCTGACCGAGACGACTTCCATTGTCAGCATCAACCACCCGTTCAAGCTCAGCCGGGGGTCCATCGGCAAAGTGCTGCCCGGTCGGGAGATGAAACTGGCCGAGGACGGCGAGATACTTGTGCGCGGCTCCGGCATCGCTTCCGGCTACTGGCAGGAGAAAACTTTGGAGCCGGTGGCGGGCGAGGAAAACTGGTTCCGCACGGGTGACATCGGTGCGGTGGATGAAGAGGGCAACCTGTTTTTCAAAGGCCGGAAGAAGAACGTCATCGTTACCGCCGAGGGCATGAACATCTATCCGGCGGATCTGGAGGCCGCGCTCCGGCAACAAGCTGCCGTGCGGGACTGTGTGGTCGTGGAGGTCAATCCGGCGGGCGGCCCGGAGGCGTGCTCAATACTGCTGCTCAAGAGTGAGGGCACGGATCCCGCCGCCATTCTCAAAAGCACGAACCAAACCCTTGCCGACTATCAGCAGATTCGCCGGGCGCTGGTCTGGCCGGAAGCCGACTTTCCCCGCACCGCCTCGCAGAAGCCGCGCCTGAACCTGATTCAGGCCTGGGCGAACGCACAACTCACCGGAGAAACGGGGAACGTTACCGGCGGCAACACGCTGGCGAATTTACTCGCGCGCATTACAGGAAAAGAGGAAGGAGAGTTTTCTTCCACCACCCGGCTGGAAGACGACTTGAACCTGAGTTCACTCGATCGGGTGGAACTGATGAGCGCGCTGGAGGACCGCTACCAGGTGGAACTGAACGAAACCCGCCTGTCAGCGGTCACAACCGTGCAGGAATTGCAAACCATGCTCCGCGAGAGCGCGGGCGGAAAGACCGAGTACCACTACCCGCGCTGGACGCAGCGCTGGCCTATGACCTGGGTGCGCCCCGCGCTTTACTACCTTCTCTCCTGGCCCGCCACCGTACTGCTGGCGTGGCCGGAGGTCAAAGGGCGGGAACATCTGCGGGACGTGAAGGGGCCGCTGCTGGTAATTTCCAACCACATCGCGTCGGCGGATATTGGTTTTATTCTCTGGGCGCTCCCACCCCGGCTGCGTCACCGTCTGGCCGTGGCAATGGAGGGCGAACTACTGGAGGCCCTGCGACAGCCCCCTTCTGAGCTGGGTTTCTTCTCCCGCTGGATAGACAGAATCAGCTATGCCCTGGTGGTGGGACTGTTCAACGTGTTTCCGCTGCCACAGCGGTCGGGCTTCCGCGAGAGTTTTTCCTTTGTGGGCGAATCGCTGGACCGGGGCTTTTCGGTCCTGGTGTTTCCGGAAGGACGGCGTACCCCGGACGGCAAGATGCACACTTTCCGCTCCGGCATCGGCCTGCTGGCCAACCGGCTGGGGGTGCCAATCCTGCCGATACGCATCGACGGCCTGTTTGCGTTAAAGCAGGCACGCCGGAGGTTCGCCCGGCCCGGAGCTATCAAAGTAACCGTGGGTAAACCAGTGCGCTTCCCGCCCGACACCGACCCGGCTACAATTGCCAAGGAGTTACAGCAACGCGTGGCGACGCTCAGCGAGGAAACCCCATGACTCATTCTCATAAAAGTTTCCGCCCTGCCCTGGTACTGGCTGCCTGCTTATGTCTGCCGGCCGTTCTTCTGCTTTCCGGTCCCGTCCGAACACAAGATAGCAAACCGTGGGTGACGGAGGCCGGGCGGGAACATCCACTCACCGGAAAACTCTATGACACGGCCCGCCGGGAATTCATCGAGCCTGCGGCAATGCTTGAGCAGTTCAGCAATAGCCGCTTTGTTCTGCTGGGCGAGAAACACGACAACCCGGACCATCACCACCTGCAAGCCTGGGTTCTCCGACAACTCATCGCCGCCGGGCGGAAGCCCAGCGTAGCCTTCGAAATGTTCGGCACGGATACCGGGCCGGCGATTGCGCGGCATCTAGCGGAACATCCCGGCGACGCCGACGGCATCGCCGAAGCCGTGAATTGGGAGAAAAGCGGGTGGCCCGACTGGGCGATGTATCGCCCTATTGTGGAAGCGGGCGTCGAAGCCGGGCTGCCGATTCTGGCCGCCAATCTCCCCCGCGAGAAATCCCGCGCCCTGAACCGCGAGGGCGTCAGCGCGCTGGACGAAGCCCTCGTGCGCGATTTCCAACTCGCCCAACCGCTCACCTCTTCCATACAAACCTCGATGGACAAGGAGATCCGCGAAGCACACTGCGGCATGGCAAACGACACAGTGGTCGAGGCGATGATTCAGGGGCAGCGGGCGCGCGACGCCACCATGGCCGGGAGCCTTCTGGCCGGCGAACAGAAAGACGGCGGCGTCCTCATTACCGGCAACGGCCACGCCCGCACTGACCGCGGTGTGCCCGCCTATCTCCGTCTTCGTTCCCCTGAAGTGGGGGTGAAAAGCCTGGCCTTTCTCGAAGTGACAGAGGGGAAAATCTTGCCCGAAGAATACTCTGACGACCTGTTTGCTGATTCCCTGCCCTTCGACTTCGTCTGGTTCACGCCCCGCGTGGACGACCTCGACCCCTGTGAGAAATTCCGCGAGAGCTTGGAGAAGCTTCCGAACAACTAAAGCGGCAGGCGGAGACAAGCCTGGCACCCGGCACGGTGACAGTGGGCAAGCCCGTGCGCTTCCCGCCCGACACCGACCCGGAGGAGATAGCCCGGACGCTGGAAGAGATTGTGCAGGCACATAAAATTGCAGGCAATCTTCCAGATGCTACCCGCAAACGGGAAGAACGCGATAAATCTCTCTTGCCGGATGCCCGTTAGTCAGCGCTTTTGCTGCTAAAGCCATTAATGGCCTTGCAGGCGTCCTTGACCGAGTTGCCCAGGCTCCGCGTGGAATTGGCGTAGATCAGGTCGCCCTCTTTCTCGAAAATGGCGACCTTGTTGTCCTTGCGCACCAGGCCTTTTCCGCCTTCGTGTTCAAGAAAGACGATGTAATCGGCCTTGTCCTGGTTGATGGTCACAATCACCTCGGGGCACCGCTCCCGAAACGTTTTCATGATTTCGACGGTCTGGGGACGCGCCCCGCCCTGAACACTACCCCCACCGCCACTCGAACCGGCGAAACCACCACCCCCTATCGACCAGGAATCGCTGCTGGAAATAAAGATTCGGATCTCACCATCAGCAGCGGACAAGCCTGTGGCAACAAAAAGTACAGCAAACAACAGGATAAATTTCTTCATAACTCCCCCTCCATCGGTTCAAATTTTCACTATCACAGACCCTATCGGCGTACAGGGAAATTCCTTAACCCCCATACGGCTGCCCGCTAT
>CBDUYQ010000107.1:0-5046 GCA_965371475.1 uncultured bacterium | reverse complement strand
GGCACAAAAAAACAGGCGCCCTCTTAGGGAGAGCGCCTGCCTGACCGGAGTCTGTCAGAAGGTATTTCCGTAAACGTTATTGCAGGACGAAGTGCGCGCGGCGGTTCAGTTGCCGGCAGGCTTCATCCTGAGACTCGGTGCAGAACAGCCGGGTTTCACCGACGCTGACGGCTTCCAACTGCTCCGCGTTGACTCCCAGCGCCACCAGGTAGTCCCGGACAGCGTCGGCGCGTTTCTGGCCGAGTATCTGGTTATAAGATTCGGTGCTGATTTCGTCGGTGTGGCCTTCGATCAGAAGCCGCACCTCGGAGAATTCGTTCAGGAAAGTTACCGCCTGTTGCAGGGTGGTCTGTGCCTGGTCAGAAAGCTGGGCGTTGTCGAAGTCGAAAAACACGTCGCGCACCAAATCGGCAAACAGTTCCGCCATGGTCGGGCCGGCGTCCTCGGGTGTATCCGGCAGCGGAGTGGGAGTAGGCGGGGGCGGAGGCGGAGGCGGGGGCTCGATTATCTCGAGCGTCACCGTCACCTGGCTGGCGCCGCTCGGACCCTGGGCGGTGGCCGTGTAATGGGTGGTTTCCCCCGGGGCGACGTTGAAGGTTCCTTTTTTGTTCAACCCGCCGGGGCCGGGTTGCAGGGTTACGGTGTCGGTAAACTTGGCGTTCCAGCTCAGGGTGGCCGTGCCGCCTTTCTCGATGCTTTCCGGCACTACGGTCAGGGTGATTTCCGGTTCCGGGAAGGGGCGCAGTTCGACGTAATCGCCCGGGTGCGTCTCGCGCAGGCTGGCCGTGATGATGGCCGTGGAGGCAGCCCCTTCTGCCCTCACCACGAAAGCCTCGCCCAGGACCTCACGGGGGAGGTCGTCCCGGTTGCCGGGAATTTTGCCGTCGGTCCCCATGCCGCTGTAGGAGCGTATAAAGCCCTTGGTCATGGAATCCGATCCTTTGAATTGCGGGCCTTTCCCGTCGCGGTAAAGCAGCAGGTAGTCGCCGGTCTTGAGCCCGTCGTCAGTGCCCAAATCAATGTAGATGGGGCTGCCGTTGGCCATCAGGTAAGCAAAATCTTTGGCCGCCACGATGACGCCGTTGGCCAGTCCGCTGGGGGCCGGGAACCGCGAAACAATTTCTGTGCCGGCATAGTTGGGCAGGGGACGGTTCTCGAAGGGCATCAGGATGTCGCCGGTGCTGACGCCGTCACAGACAAACGTGATGCGCGCTACCGATATGGTGGGGAAAACCTGCTCCACCTCCACCTGACCGACGTCATGGTAAACGGAGCCAAGCGAAGTTTCCCATCCTTGCATCATCATCCACATCTGGCCCGGAAATGCCTCCACCGGGTCAGGGTGTTCCACCGACCGGACAATCATGAAGCGCTGTCCGGCGGTGATGCCCGCATCCTCGCCCTGGCCGAGGTATACCAGATCGTTTGCGGTGAACAGCAGCACACCGGGCGAGTCTTCCGCCCCGACGATGCGCAGGTCCTTCGCCACCCTTTCCTTGGCGATGAACCCGGAACAGTAGGCGTCGCTATAGGTGGCCTTCTGGAAGCTCTGCGCCGCCACCGGGGCGGCCAGGGCCAGGCAAATCAGTCCCACTAAGGAAAACATTCCGAGCGTTTTCACAGTACTCCTCCTTGGGCAGAGGAAACCCATATACAGAATCCGGCGGGCGCTGCAGGTCTGTGAGTTGACGCTAACAGACCTGAATAGGGCTTGTCAAGGGGAAACTGCTGAAAACTTTGGTAGTTCTGCTGGTTTCCTTGGCTTTCCTTTGGGGTTTGCCCCCCTGCCGTCGGCTTTACTTCATCCCGGCCCTGCGGTAATACTCAGGGCGGTATCGGCATGGCAAAACGAGGCCCATTCCCTGATTCGGTCGCTGTGGTGGTGGCCGAGCGCACCCCGGTAGCGTTTTTCCGGGTTTTGCGGCGGGCGGAGAGGTCCGCTCGGGTAGCCGAGTTGCGCCTGGACTACCTTCCCACGGTAGCCGGCATAGTTGCCGTGCTGGAAAGGCTCGCCCGCAAGCCCTCCAAACTCGTCCTGATCGCAACCTGCCGCCGCCAAGCTGACGGAGGCGAATTTGTCGGCAGCCCTTCTGCCCAGATGGCTGTGCTGGAACTTGCTCTCCGCGCCGGGTGCCGCTGGGTGGATGTCGACCTGGCTACGCTGGCTTCCTTTCCGCCCAGGCTGCGGAAGGTGTTTCTCCGCGGGGCGAAGAAGATCGTTTCCGTCCACGACTTCCGCCGGACGCCCGCCGATTTATCCGCTTGGGTTCGCCGGGCAAAAAGTTTCGGAGCGGATGTCGTCAAGGTAGCCACCCTCGTTCGCCAACACAGCGATGCTGTCCGATTGCTCAAGCTTGCCCGAAAAAACAGGGGCCGCCTCGCCGCGGTTCCGATGGGCCCAGCGGGCATTCCGGGGAGGGTGCTGGCCCTGCGCGAGGGAAGTCCGCTAACCTTTGCCACGGCCGAAAGGGAAGCCGCCGTCGCTCCCGGACAACTGACGTTGAAAGAGTTGCGCGGCCTCTACCGCGTCCACAAGTTCAACGCGCGCACCCGCGTTTATGGGGTGGTGGGTTCGCCGGTGCTCCATTCGCTCTCGCCCGCCATGCACAACGCGGCCTTCGCGGCGAGGAGGTTGAACGCCGTCTATCTTCCCTTCGAGGTCACCGGTCTCAAGGATTTCCTCGCCTGTGTGCGTGAGTACGGCCTGGCAGGATTTAGCGTGACCGCTCCGCACAAGCAGAAAATACTTAACCACCTCGATCGCATCGACCCCATCGCCGCCATGATTGGCGCGGTCAACACCGTTGTGGTGGGGAAGGACGGCAGGCTGGAAGGGTTCAATACCGACTACGTTGGCGTCCTGCGTGTGCTGGCACGCACGTTGCCGCTGGAGTGCAGCCAGGTATTGATTGTCGGCGCGGGAGGTTCGGCCCGCGCCTGCGCCTTTGCGTTGGCCACCGCCGGAGCTTTCGTCAGTGTAACGGCTCGGCGGCTGGCGGCGGCCAAAGCGCTGGCCCGCGCCATTGGCGGAGAGGCTATTGACCGGAAGAAACTCGGCCGCCGGGAGTTCGACGTCATCCTCAACTGTACGCCGGTGGGCCAGCAGCCCCGCAACAGGGAATCTCCGCTGCTAAAGCGGGAGATCAACGCCCGCGTGGTCATGGACCTGGTGTACCGCCCGCTGGAAACCCGGCTGCTGCAACTGGCAAAGCAGCGCGGGGCGAAGACCGTGACCGGACTCGACATGTTGACTGAGCAGGGCGCCGCGCAGTTCGAGATTTGGACCGAGCGCCGCGCCCCGGTCAAGCTGATGCGTCGGGCGGCCCTGCGCGCCCTGCGGGAAGCATAGGAACGCCGTTGTAATCCAACGAACAGCGGGCTTTCCCCTGTGCCTGCTACAATCGCCTGTCTATGGACCAGACCGACTACAAGACATTTACCCGGCTGGCGAAGAAGGGCAACGTGGCGCCGGTGGTGCGCCGCATTGCCGCCGACCTGCTGACGCCCGTTTCCGCCTACCGGAGGCTGGCGCGTCCGGGCAAGCCCTCGTTTCTGCTGGAGAGCGTCGAGGGCGGCGAGCAGATTGCCCGTTACAGCTTTATGGGCGCGGGCCCGTTCCGGCAGTTGCGCTACCGTGAAGGCATTGCCGAAATCCTTGAAGACGGACGCCGTTCGAGCCACACTGCCGACCTGTTCGAAGAGTTGCGCGCCCTCACCCGCGGCTACCAGCCGGTGGCGGCGCCGGGGCTGCCGCCGTTTTCCTCCGGCGCAGTCGGCTACCTCTCTTACGATATTGTACGGCAGCTTGAACGCCTGCCCAGCCTTACCCGCGACGACACCGGGCTGCCCGACGCCCACCTGCTTTTCTTTTCGGAGATCGTCGCCTTCGACCACGTCAAGCACCAGCTCCTTCTGATTGCCAACGTGATGGGTGCGAAGAAGAAGGACCTCCGGCGGCTTTACGGGCAAGCGGTCAAGCGGCTCGACGCCCTGGAAGAGAGGCTGAGGCACGAGCCCAAGAAGCCGCGCGCCAGTAAGAAACCCCGCTCGCGGAAGCAGGGGAAGCCCCGGGTTAAAGTAAAGTCCAACTTCCGCAAGGTGGACTTCCTCGCCGCCGTCCGCAAAGCCAAGCGCGCCATCCGCGCCGGGGAGGTCTATCAATTAGTGTTGTCGCAGCGGTTCGAGACGCCTTACACCGCTGAACCGTTCACGCTCTACCGTGCCCTGCGCATGGTCAACCCCTCGCCCTACATGTACTACCTCGACCTGGGGGCCGCGCAAATCGTTGGCGCTTCGCCCGAGATGCTGGTCAAGGTGAAGGGCCGCACCGCACACTACCGTCCGATTGCCGGTACCCGTCCACGCGGGGCAACGGAAGCAGAGGACCGCCGCTACGAGCAGCAACTGCGGCAGTCGGTCAAGGAGCGCGCCGAGCACGTCATGCTGGTGGACCTGGGCCGCAACGACCTCGGGCGGGTCTCCGAGTACGGCTCGGTGCAGGTGGAAGAGTTGATGGCGACCGAGCGGTACTCGCACGTCATGCACCTGGTTTCGAGCCTGCGCGGGCGGTTGCGCCGCCGGGCCGACTGCTTCCACGCGCTGGCCGCCTGCTTCCCGGCCGGGACGGTCACGGGCGCGCCCAAGGTGCGCGCCATGGAGTTGATAGAAGAGATGGAACCCACCCGCCGCGGCGTCTATGCCGGCTGCGTGGCCTATATGGACTTCTCCGGCAATCTGGACTCCTGCATTACCATCCGGACCATGGTGCTGAAAGACGGCGTGGCCTACATGCAGGCCGGGGCAGGGATTGTGGCCGACTCGCAGCCGGAAAAGGAGTACCAGGAAACGGTCAGCAAGGCGAAGGCCTTGCTCGCCGCCGTCGAGTTGGCCGAGAAGGGATTCGACTGATGCAGATGGTATCTGTGGAAAAGAGAGGCAGATTGGAAGTCGCCGACGCGCCAAGGGCACCCTTCGCCTTGCCGGGTGTAAACACGGGCTTGTCCCGTCTCGGCTTTGCGCACCACCTCGGTCAGGTAGGGCAAGGGC
>CBDUYQ010000106.1:0-5059 GCA_965371475.1 uncultured bacterium | reverse complement strand
CCGCCCGCAGCGCTTCCACCAGTTCCCGGACAAAGGCGGCGACGGCGTTGTAGTCGGCCCGCCCTTCGCGCGAGATCGCAATCGCGGGATACCCCAGGGAGGCAGCCTGCCGGGCGGCACCCACCGTGCCGGAAATCGGAATGGCGGACCCGACGTTCTCGCTGCTGTTGATGCCGCTGATGACCAGGTCCGGCTTTACTTTCATCAGCGATTCCAACCCGACCCGCGCCGCCGTGGCCGGCATGGCGGTGACGGCATAGGCCTCAACCCCCTCTCCCATGTCCACCTTGCGGACGAAAATCGGTTCGCGGTAGGTGATGGCCATGCTGACCCCGCTCTTCTGGTCGGTGGGCGCGGACACAACGATGCGGGCGATGGGCTTGAGCGCGTCCGCCAGCGCCCGCAGCCCGGGCGAGCGGTAGCCGTCGTCGTTAGTCAGGAGAATCGTAAACTCGGGGCCGTCGATGGCAGGCACTGCACCGCCCGCGGCCGTCAGGAAAAACACCAGCAGAAACAACAAACTGTTTCGCATCAGCTTCATACTATCCTCCACAAAAAGACCTGCTCCACTTACTCTTTTTCCACTTTTGATTCCTTTATTTTGGATGCCGATGGTAAGGCTTCCGGTAAAACTTCTCCCGTAGCCAGCGAGGGAGCAGCAATCCCCAGCGCGGCGGCCAGCGTAGGCGCCATATCCACCGGCGACACGTTGCGATCATACCGCCCCGGTTGAAATGGCGACCCAAAAAAAAGCAGTGGGACGTGCCGGTCATACTCATGGGGGGTGCCGTGGTGCCCGCCGGTGTCCCCCGTCCGGACGGTATGGTACGGCTTAGGGAGAAAGATTACATCCGGGCTGCGTACAGGGTAGTAACTCAACTGATAGGCCGCCGAAAATTCCTCTGGAAGGTTCGTACTGTTGCGGGCGGCGTAGCCCAGCACACCCTTTACCTTCGACCCGGCCTCGCCCGCCACCTGTGCGGCCTCGTCCATGCTGACGCCCAGCCGGGCAAGAGTTTCAGGATTAAAATTTACCCGCTCCTTGCCCGAACGCGGAATGAGCCAGTCCTCTTTCCCCCAGCGTTCCTGCAAGGCTCCCTTCACGGCGGCGTCGAGAGCAGAGCGCTCGACCGGTTGAGCCTCCTTCCCCAGCTTCCAGGCCTGCTCGACGGTAGGCGCAACGCCGTGGTCGGCGGAAAGAGCCAGCCAATATTCGCCCTCTCCCACTTCCGCATCCAGAAAGGCAAGCAGGCGAGCCACATGACCATCGGTTCGAACAATCATATCGGCCATCACGGGGCTGTAGGGGCCCCAGTCGTGCCCCACCAGATCGACGGCGGAAAATCCGACGAAGAGGAAGTCGGTGACATCATCCGCTCCAAGTTTTTCCTGCGTCACCAGTTCGGTGGCAAAGTTCAGCACAAGGTCGTTGCCGTGCGGAGTCCGCCGCACCATCCGATGGAAGCGGCTGTCGGGCTGCCCGCTGGGGGAGGTTAAGGCCCGCACCGTACGGCCCTCGACCTGCCAGGACTTCCCATAGTAGGAGTCTCCGCCCTGAATACGATTAAATCGCAGCACCCACTCCGGCAACCCTTCGCGGTAGTAGCGGCTGGTGATGAAGTGCCCGGTGGCCCCCTCGTACCAGTACGCCCCGGCGGCGCGGTGGCCAGTGGAGAAGGCCGCCGAACGGTCCTTGAGCGCCACCCCGAAGACTTTGGCTTGGCCCCGTGTGGATTGGCTTTCAGCGGCTTTGACCAACTCGTCCGCCAGGGTGGTTCCCCGCAGTCGCCTGGGCGAGACCGGTTGCGACCGCGCTCCATTGCCGACGGCGGGATATTTTTCATCCCTTACCGCAGGCTGGATACGCCCCAACTTCTCGTCGTACTGGCTGTTGCCTACAATGCCATGGTGGTCGGGCGTGGTTCCCGTGGCCAGGGTGGCGTGGCCGGGCGCGGTCAGGGTCTCTCCGTAGGGGTAATAACAGGAGGAGAAGTAAGCCCCTTCGCGCAGCAGGCGGTTGAACCCGTCGGTGCCGAAGCTGCCGCCAAAACGCTCAAGGTAGTCGGCCCGGAACTGGTCGATGACCAGCACGACAACCAGTTTCGGTTTTCCCCGCGCGGGCTGCTCCGGGAGACGGGAGGAACCCGGCAACGCCGCCGCCCCCAGCACCACGATAAGAACTGCCGCGAAAGACAAAGAGCGGAGCATACGGCTCACAAGCGGGTCACCTCCAACGTTGGAGTGTAGCAGATAGCGTTTCGCAGGTTCTACCGGCGCAACAGCACGGTAGTATCCTGATTTCGTGTCCAGCCCCCAGGCCCCTGCCTGGGGGAGATGTGAAACCCCGCGGCGGGGGCCGCGGGGCTCGACGTAACAAGAGTTATTACGACAAACTGGTGTCGAAAAAGAAAACTACCCCCGGTGACCCTTCCTTGACAGTTTTTACACCGGCATCCTAGTATGGGTGGGCCCTTCAAGGCCCCCAACACAATGGAAATTCGCGAAAAAGCCCAGTTGATGTCGGCTGCCGAAATCGACCGCACGGTCGTCCGGCTCGCCCATGAAATTATCGAGCGCAACGGCGGGATCGAGGGACTGGTCCTGGTCGGCATCCACCGCCGGGGAGTGCCACTGGCGCAGCGGATCGCCGAAAAAATCAAGCAGTATGAAAACCAGGCCCCGCCGGTGGCCGCGCTCGACGTAAAACTCTACCGCGACGACCTCACCGAGGTAGATCACCAACCGGTGGTCAAAACAAAAGACCTGGGGGTGGACATCACCGCCAAGAATGTCGTCCTGCTGGATGATGTCCTGTACACGGGCCGCACCATCCGTGCCTCGATGAACGCCCTGTTTGACTACGGCCGCCCGGCCCGCGTCCAGCTCTGCGTGCTGATTGACCGCGGCTGGCGCGAGTTGCCGGTCGAGGCCACCTACATCGGCCGCCACGTCCAGACCGCCGCCAACGAGATTATCGAAGTCCGCCTGCAGGAGATCGACTCGGAAGAGAAGGTCGTGCTGGTGGAAAAGACCGGCGACTGACCGCCACCGTACGCACCAGAGAGGAACATTCGAAGTGACCGCCAAGAAAGCCGCTGCCACGCTCACACAGCCTCATCTGCTCGGCATTGAACCCCTCAGCAAAAAAGACATCGAACTCATCCTCTCCACCGCGCAGAACTACCAGACCCGCGTGGCGGACGAAGTCCGCCCGGTGCCGCAACTCGACAAGCTGCGCGGCAAGACCCTGGTGCTGGCCTTCTTCGAGAACTCCACCCGTACCCGGGTTTCCTTTGAGCTGGCCGGGCAGCGGCTGGGGATGAACGTGGTCAACCTGGCGTTGCAGGGGTCGAGCGTGCAGAAAGGTGAATCGCTGCTCGATACCATCAAAACGCTTGATGCCATGCGGCCCGACGCCATGGTCATCCGGCACGAGGGCAGCGGGGTGCCGCACTTCCTGGCGCGCTACACCGACGTTGCCATCATCAACGCCGGTGACGGCCCCCACGAGCACCCCACCCAGGGCCTGCTCGACGCCCTGACCATGATCGACCACAAGGGCAAGCTCGAAGGGTTGCAGGTAGCCATCCTGGGCGACATCCTGCACAGCCGGGTGGCGCGCTCGAACATCCACTTGCTGAGCAAGTTCGGCGTACGCATCGCCCTGAGCGGGCCGCCGCCGCTGGCGCCGAAATTGTTCGAGAAACTGGCGCCCGGCGTCACCGTAGAGGAGCGTCCCGAAGACGCCTTGCGCGGGGCCGACGTGGTCATGGTGCTGCGCGTGCAACTCGAACGCCAGCGTGAACCGCTCTTCAGCTCCCCCGCCGAGTACGCCCGGCACTACTGCATGACCCTGGACCGGCTGGCGCTGGCCAAGCCCGACGCGATTGTCATGCACCCGGGACCGTTCCTGCGCGGCACCGACATCGCCGGCGAGGTGGCCGACAGCCCGCGCTCGGTCATCAGCCACCAGGTGGAAAACGGCGTGGCCGTCCGCATGGCGATACTCGATCTTCTAACCGGAGCAAGACCATGAAGCCACTGTTGATCAAAAACGGCCATGTGGTGGACCCGGCTTCCGGGCTGGACGACAAGCGCGACGTCTTGCTCGAAGACGGCAAGGTCGCCGCCGTCGATAAAAATATTGAGAAAGCAGAAGCGGAAACCTTTGACGCCGCCGGTCTGGTTGTCGCGCCCGGCTTTATCGACCTGCACGTCCACCTGCGCGAGCCCGGCCAGGAGAGCGCGGAAACTATCGCCACCGGACTCGACTCCGCCGCCGCCGGGGGCTTTACCGCCGTCTGCCCCATGCCCAACACCACGCCGGTGAACGACTCCCGCCTCATCACCCGCTACATTCTGGGCCGGGCGGCCGAGGCCAATGGGGTGCGGGTCTATCCCGTCGGGGCGGTCACGCAGGGCAGCCGGGGCGAGGAGCTGGCAGAAATCCAGTCGATGCACGCCGCCGGAGCCGTAGCCTTCAGCGATGACGGACAGCCCATCTGGAACAGTCGCATCCTGCGCCGTGCGCTGGAATACTGCAAGACGCTCGGCGTCCCGCTGATCGAACACTGCGAAGACAAGCAACTGGCCGCCGGGGGGGTGCTCAACGAAGGCGAGTGGTCGATGCGGCTTGGGCTGCGCGGCATCCCGGCGCTGGCCGAGGAGCTGCCCGTGGCCCGCAACGCCGAGATGGCCCGGGCCACCGGAGGCCGCGTCCACATTGCTCACCTTTCCACGCAGGGGTCGCTGGAAATCGTCCGCCGCGCCAAGCAGGAAGGCGTGGGGATTACCTGCGAGGTCACGCCGCACCACTTCACGCTCACCGAAGCCGCCTGCAAAGACTTTGACACCCATGCCAAGATGAACCCGCCGCTGCGCACACAGGAGGACGTGGACGCGCTGGTGGCGGGCCTCGCCGATGGTACCGTGGACGCCATCGCCACCGACCACGCGCCCCACCCAGCCAAAGAAAAGCAGAATGACTTTGCCTCCGCGCCCTTCGGCATCATCGGGCTCGAAACCGCGCTGGCGTTGGCGCTGGAACAGCTCTACCACA
>CBDUYQ010000105.1:0-5104 GCA_965371475.1 uncultured bacterium | reverse complement strand
GCGCTGGCCGGCAAGACCTCCGAGGATGTGGAAGCGCAACTGGGCAAAGGCAAGTTCGGCATGGCGGAAGAGACCGGAACCCTGCTCAACAAGCTGGCGGTCTGGGCGCACCGCGAGGAGATAGGACTGGGTGAGGCCGTCGGGCACTACCTGGCCACGGGCGAGCCCGGCGGAACGTCCCCGGCAACGTTCGGTGCGGTAAGCCTGCTGGCGCAGTCGTACAAACACAAGGTCCCTTTCTGCGTCCACCTCGCCATCGGCACGGATATCTTCCACGTCCACCCCGGCGCCGACGGCGCAGCGCTGGGCGCCTCGTCGCACCGCGACTTCCGGCTCTTCTGCTCCCTGGTGCAGGGGCTCGACCAGGGCGGCGTCTATATCAACCTGGGCTCGGCAGTCATCCTCCCGGAAGTTTTTCTGAAGGCCGTCTCGGTCGTCCGCGGCAAAAAGAAAAACTTGAGCGGATTCACCACCGCCAACCTCGACTTTATGCAGCACTACCGCCCAACGCAGAACGTCCTGCTGCGGCCCGCCAAAGCGCTTAAGGCGCAGGCCATCTCGCTCACCGGCCACCATGAAATCCTGCTGCCGCTGCTGGCCGCCGCACTAATTGAGCGTGGTTAGCCCTCCCGGCCAATGAACAACTCCCATCCCACACCGCCGCCGATGGAACCGCCCCATCTGGGCCCACCGTTGTCACAGGCCCCGCCGCCGCCAACCCCGCCCAAAGCAGGACTCGGCGGCCTGTTCGATCTGGTCCTCTTCCTGCTCACCGCCCTGATTCTTATGCTTGCGGTGGGCCAGGTAGCGTTTGTCCTCTCCCGCAAACCGGCAGAGGAGATCCTGCTCGACCCCATTTTCAACACCCAGGTCCAGGTGATTTTCTACGTGCTCCTGACCGGGCTGGTCTTTGTCATGGTCCGCTTCCGGCGGGGATTAAACTTTGCGGAAGCGCTCGCGCTCCGCTCCCTGCCGGGCGCCCACGTTGCCGCCACCTTTCTCGGCGGCGCGCTGCTGGCCCTGGCGATAGCTGGCCTCAACTCGTTCTTCCCGCCCGCGCAGGAACTCCCGATTGAAAAGATGTTCACCACCCGCACTTCCATCTATTTTCTTGCCGGAATGGCGGTACTGGTGGCGCCGCTGGTGGAGGAAATCGTGTTCCGCGGTTACATCTATTCGCTGCTGGAGCCACTCTGGGGAAAAGGAGGCGCGGTCCTTACCAGCGGACTGTTATTCGGTTCCATTCACTTCCCGCAGCTTTGGCCGGGCTACTTCCAGATGGCGTCCATCTGCTTGGTGGGAATTGTCCTTTCCCTGACGAGGGCGCGCACCGGCAACACCACCACGGCCATCATCCTGCACCTGGGGTATAACGCCATGCTTTCGGTGGGCCTGCTGCTCTCACCGGACCTGCCCGGTTCGGCGGCGCTTTTTCCTTAATCCTCCCGGCTTATTCGTAACGCAGGGCAATTATGGGATCGACCCGGGTGGCGCGCCGTGCGGGAAGGTAACAGGCCAGCCCCGCCACCGACGTCAGCAGAAGTGAAATCCCGATAAACGTCGCGGGATCGGTCGGGCTCACGCCGAACAGTATGCTGGCCAGGAGGCGCGTCAGCGCAAAAGCTGCCGCCAGCCCTACCGCCAGCCCCAGCAACGCCAGCAGCATCCCCTGGCCGACCACCAGCCGGAAGATACTGTTCGAGGAAGCGCCCATGGCCATGCGGATGCCGAGTTCGTGTGTGCGCTGGCTGACCGCATAAGAGATAACTCCGTAGATGCCGATCGAGGCCAGCAGCAGCGCCACGGCGGCAAAGATACCGATCAAAATCAGCGTGAAGCGGGTGGGCGCCAGCGCGTCATTCACATAGGAACGCATGGTACGCACGTCGGAGACGGGCAGTTCTTCATCCATCGCCCGCACCTCGCGTTTGAACGCTCCGGCCAGCGACAAGGGGTCATTGGAGGTCCGCACGGCAAAGACTACCTGGAACTCCGCCCACAAACGGTGCGGGAAGTAGAGTGTGGGCCGTCCGTCCTGGCTCAAGTCCACGTGCCGGATGTGGTCCACCACGCCGACAATTTTTACCCATTCCTCACCGAAGCCGGGCTGGTTCTGCCCGGGAACCTGGACCAACAATTTTTCGCCCACGGGGTTTTTGCCGGGGGAGATCAGCTCGGCCATGATTTTGTCCACGATGGCCACCTTGGCGTTCTCACGGTTGTCATGCTCGGTAAAGAACCGGCCCGCTACCAGTTTGGTTCCCATCGCCTTGAAATACTCCGGCGTGATGTGGCGGTAATCAACATCGTTCCCCTTGAAGTCCTCCAGGGCGTCCTTGGTGGCATAGGCGCCGGTGCGGTAACGCCCGCCGAGGGGCAGCGGCCAGACGGCGCCCACCGACTCCACCCCGGGCAGGCTGCGGAGCTTTTCTTCCAGTTGGAGGAAGGCCCGGTTCCTGTCGTCAGCCGTACGATACCGGTTAAAGGGCAGCGCGATTCGCGCCGTCAGTATGTTTTCAGGATTGAAACCGGGACGTGCTTGCTGCAGGAAGACAAAGCTGCGCATCATCAACCCCGCGCCGATCAGCAAAACCAGCGAAAGCGCCAGTTCGGAAACTACCAGCACGGCCCGCAGCCGGGCTCGGCCTGCGCCGCCGGGGGACCGTCCGCCTTCTTTCAGCGTTTCGTTGATGTCAGGTTTGGAGGCCTGCCAGGCCGGCACCAGTCCGAACAGCAACGCGGCCACAGTGGAAGTCCCCAGCGTAAAGGCCAGCACCGCTCCGTCAATTTTGATTTCCCCCAGGCGAGGGAGATTTTCAGGCTTGAGCGCCAGCAGGAGGTCCATGCCCCAGAGCGCCAGCACCAGCCCGCCAATACCCCCCAGCATAGCCAGCACGAAACTTTCCGTCAGTACCTGACGGATGATTCGTCCGGGGCCGGCGCCGAGCGCGGCCCGGATGGAGATTTCCTTCTCCCGCGCTGCCGCCCGTGCCAGAAAGAGGTTGGCGACGTTGGTGCAGGCAATCAGCAGCACGAAAACCACTGCCCCGACCAGTGCCAGCAACGCAACACGCACATGGCCCACCACGTCGCCGTGCATCGGGAACACATCGTTGTAAATGCCGGTGCTCTCGTGAAACGGGAAGTTTTTCCGCTGCCACTCGCCCAGGGAGTCCATTTCTGCTTGTGCTTGCTCAATGGTGGCGCCCGGCTTCAGCCGCCCGATGACGCGCAAGAACTGCTGGTCGCGTGTGCCGCCGCTCAGGTTGAAGCGGAACACCAGCCAGCCGTCGATGTCGGTGGACATGCCGGCGTCAGCGGGCATATGCAGACGGAAATCCTCCGGCATCACTCCGATGACTTCAGAGGGAAAACCGCTGAGTTCGATGTTGCGGCCAATGATACCGGGGTCGCTGCCGTAACGCCGCTTCCAGAACCCGTGGCTCAAAACCATCTTGTTGGGCGGCGGGACAAAGTTCGGATCCTGAAACAGCGCCGGGGCAAGAGGAATTCCGTCCTCGGGGGCAAACACGCGGCCCAGAGCAGGGGCAACGCCCAAAAGGGTAAAAAAATTGTGGGTGACACCGCCAACCTTGATTTGCTCCGGCTCGCCATCGCCGGTAAGATTCAAACTCGGCGTGTTGTTCATGGCGGCGAACCCCTCGAAGAGCGTGGTCTTTTCCTGATAGTCGGTAAAAGTCGCCCCGGAGACCGACGCTTTCTCGAACCCGGTGTTGACCATCCGGTTCCAGACCAGGACGAGCCGCTCCGGATTCTTGTAGGGCAGGGGGCGGAGCAGAACAGCATTGACGACGCTGAAAATGGCGGTATTGGCGCCGATGCCCAGCGCAAGGGTAAGAACCGCGACCGCTGTGAAGCCGGGGCGGCGCACCAGCATCCGGATGCCGTAGCGAATATCCTGCAGAAAGAACTCCATGACCGCCTCTCCGGTTTGCTCCCCGGCAAGGAGGAGCAAGCAGCATTCCAAGCTCTGACGGCCAGTAAGTTTATTATAATCATAAAGATGCAACCGGGTGCGCGGATTGGTTAACCGCTTTTTGCCCGCTCATGGGACGCCCCTGTTGCGGAAACGGACAGTGCCCCGCTTTGTCCCTCGGGTTGCCGGTATTGAATCCCACGGGTTACACTGCCGGTTCGCCACCCTTTCACAAAGAGATAAGGTATTTCCGAAACGATGATTAAGACAATTGAATGGACCGATGCGGGTGTGGTGATGATCGACCAACTCCGGCTGCCCGCCGAAGAGGTCTATGTCACCTACACCACTTATGAAGAGGTGGCAGACGCCATCCGGACCATGGTGATCCGCGGCGCGCCGGCCATCGGCGTAGCGGCGGCGATGGGCCTCGCGCTCGGCATCAAGAACTCACAGGCACCGGACTTTGCCGCGCTAGAAATCGAGTTTGCAAAGATTTGCGATGTTATGGGGAAGACCCGCCCCACTGCGGTCAACCTTTTCTGGGCGATTGACCGGATGCGCCGCAAATTCCGTGACGCAGGAAAAGATATCGAAACAATAAAGAAGACGCTGGTAGAAGAGGCCAAAGCGATTTACACGGAAGACCTGGCGCAGTGCGAAGCCATCGCCAAACACGGCGGCGCGCTCGTCCCGGCAAACGCAACCGTGCTCACCCACTGCAACGCCGGCGCGCTGGCGGTGGCGGGCGGTTACGGCACCGCGCTGGGGGTGATTCGCGGCGCCGTCGAGATGAACAAGGGAATTAAGGTCCTCTGCACCGAGACCCGGCCCTACCTGCAAGGAGCGCGGCTGACTGCCTGGGAATTGCAACATGACGGCATCGACACAACTTTAATAACCGATAACATGGTCGGCCACTTCATGAAGGCTGGGGAGATTCAGTGCGTGGTGGTCGGGGCCGACCGCATCGCCGCCAACGGCGACACCGCCAACAAAATCGGCACCTACGGCATCGCCGTCATCGCCAAAGAGCACGGCGTCCCGTTTTATGTGGCCGCGCCTTTCAGCACCGTTGATTTCTCCACGCCCTCGGGCGAGAGCATTCCGATTGAAGAACGGTCGAAGGAAGAAGTAGTAAACATTCAGGGAGTGCAGATTGCCCCC
>CBDUYQ010000104.1:0-5112 GCA_965371475.1 uncultured bacterium | reverse complement strand
CAGCCCTTGCCCTTCATCGGCTTGGCGGTCTTGGCCTCTTCCGGCGTGTACCCCACATCGATAAGCGCCTGCTCAGGGTACGGGTCCTCCTCCTTGCACTGGGTGCAAACCCGGCGGACCAGCCGCTGGGCGCAGATGCAATGCACGGCGGTCGCCACCAAAAAAGGTTCGACGCCCATGTTCATCAATCGGCTGATGGTGGACGGAGCATCATTGGTGTGCAGCGTGGAAAGGACCAAGTGACCGGTCAGCGCGGCTTTGATGGCAATCTCCGCAGTTTCAAAGTCGCGAATCTCGCCCACCAGCACGATGTTCGGGTCCTGCCGCAGGAAGGACCGCAGGGTGGCGGCAAAGTTCAGGCCGATCTGCTCCTTCATCTGCACCTGGTTGATGCCCGACAACTGGAATTCGACCGGGTCTTCCGCCGTCATTATGTTGACGTCAATTTTGTTCAACAGAGAGATCGAGCTGTAGAGCGTGTTGGTTTTGCCGCTGCCCGTCGGGCCGGTGACCAACACCATGCCGTAGGGCTGCTCCACCGCGGTCTGGAACTTGTCCAGTGACGCCTGCTCAAACCCCAGCTTGGTGAGGTCGAGCATAAGGTTTTCTTTGTCCAGCAACCGGAGGACGATCTTCTCGCCGTACATGGTGGGCAGAGTCGATACGCGGAAGTCGAGCTCTTTTTTCTTGCCCTCAAAGGTAAACTTCAACTGGATGCGCCCGTCCTGCGGGAGCCGCTTTTCGGAGATGTCCAGCTTGGACATGATTTTCATGCGGCTGGTGACCGCGTCCTTGAGTTTCATGGGCGGGTTCATAATGCTTATCAACTGGCCGTCAATGCGGAACCGGACGCGGTACTCTTTTTCGTAAGGCTCCATGTGAATGTCACTGGCGCCCCGTTTGAGGGATTCGGTCAGAATCAGGTTCACCAGTTTGACGACCGGGGCATCCTCGGCGGCGTCTTCCAGTTCGGACAGGGAGGTTTCTTCATCCTCTTCGGTGACTTCGATGTCGTCGGCCACATCGCCGAACTCGTCCATCATGTCATCGATATTGACATCTGCCTCGGCCATTCCGGCTTCGACGCCATAAAACTTGTCCAGGGCTTCCGAGATAGCCAGCTCGGAGGACACCACCGGCTCCACGTCCAGCCCGGTCATGAACTTGATATCGTCCATGGCAAACACATTGGTCGGGTCCACCATGGCAATGGTCAGCGTGGAGCCCACGCGGCAGAGCGGGACTACCTGATAGCGTTCGGAGGTCTCCCGCGGGATCAGCTTCAGGACATCCGGATCCACCGCGTAGTAGGAAAGGTTGATGGCGGGGACGCCATAGTGGCGGGAGAGGGCGCCGGTAATCTCCTCGTCGGCGATAAACCCCAGGTTCACCAGAGTGGTCCCGAGTTTGTCACCGTTGGACTTCTGCTCGGACAAGGCCCTCTTTAGCTGACCGTCGTCGATCAGCTTCTCTTTAATCAGGATTTCGCCCAGTCGTGCAGACACACCCTATCTCCGCCTGCCAGAATACCTTGCAGTTACTGCCACTCTTCCGAATACTACCACTGTTCAGGTCCCTGATTATTCCTTGAAATGCCCTCCCAGGACCGATTTGTTTGAATGCTAGGGGAAATCCGGGCCTCTGTCAAGTAACTAACTGAAAACACAGCAGCCCCATGCCTCCCGCTTGACTTGCGCCTGAGCCGAAAGCTATCTTGCGGGGGTTATGGCGCCTGCCCTGCGCACACCCGGAAGCCCCCAACCTGCCCTGCTCCGGTATTACCGTCTGCTGCGGAAACATTTCGGTCCACAAGAGTGGTGGCCGGGCCGCACCCGCTTTGAAATCATACTCGGCGCCCTTCTAACGCAACACACAGCTTGGAGAAATGTGGAGCAGGCCCTCGAAAATCTTCGCGGCGCCGGGCTGCTCTCCCCCAACAAGCTCTCGCGGGTTTCCCTGGCACGGTTGAACCAGTACCTGCGGCCTTCCGGGACCTACCGCCAGAAATCCCGGATGGTGCAAAGATTCCTGCGCTCTCTAAACGAAAATTACGGCGGAGCACTCGAACGGATGTTTCGTCTGCCTTCCTGGCATCTGCGGGCCGAACTCTTACAACTGCCGGGCGTAGGGCCGGAAACCGCCGATGCCATTCTCCTCTACGCCGGCGGCCACCCTGCCTTTGTCGTTGACGCCTACACCCGGCGCATCCTCCAGCGTCACGGATTGACTCATGGCCGGGAGAGGTACGACCAGCTACAGGAACTCTTTGCGTCCCAACTGCCCCGCGATGCGGTACTCTACAATGAGTACCATGCGCTGTTGGTGGCGGCGGGCAAGACCTACTGCCACAGCCGCAACCCGGACTGCGCAAACTGCCCGCTCGGCGCAGAAATGGAGAGCAAAGCAGTATGACCGGCTGGAAAAAACTTGGCCCCCGGACCAAGTGGGCCGTGCGTGGGGCAATTTTTGCCGTCCTGCTGGCGCTGGTGTTTGTGCTGGGTTCCCTCAACGTCTCTTTTCTGGAGCCCGAAGAAGCCGGCGACTTCGTCCTGCTCTATGTTTTCTCCACACTGGTTTTTTTGGTCTTTGTCATCTACGGCCTGGTGCTGAGCCGTTACCTCTTCCGCCTCTATGCCGAACGGCGGCAGCGGGTGCTGGGCGCGCAGTTCAAAACCAAGATGGTGGCCGGCGCGCTGGCCCTTTCGCTGCTGCCCGCCCTGGCACTGTTTTTCCTGAGCTACTCCCTGGTCAACCGCACGCTGGCCAAATGGTTTCCCCGGCCGCTGGAAATTGTCCGGGATGACGCACTCTACATTGTCCGGTACATGCTGGAGCAGGAAGAGGAACGCGCCCGCAAGCAGGCGGAATCGCTGGCGCACGACAACCAACTGCTCAACGCACTGGCGACAGACGACCGGGAGTCCTTGCAATACCGTCTCGCCCAACTGGCAGGCAACATTGAAGCAACCCGGTTAATCATTCTGAATACCAACGATGAACCGGTTGTAGCCTATCCCGCTCAGGGAGGTCTTGCGTGGGTCACGCCGGAAATCCCCCGTATGCTCGGCCCGCCCGCAGCGGAGGTTTACACGACCTCGCAAGAAATTTCCGGCAAGCATTACAGCCTGGCCCGCGTCCGGCTGAAAAACGAGCAGGGCGAAACCCTCGGCACCGTCCTGCTGGCGCAACCGCTCGACGAAACCCTGCTGGCCAAAATGAATGAAATTGAAGCCGAGTCACGGAACTACGCAATCATCGCTCAGGGCCGGAAGACTTACCGCTGGCAGGCTTTGCTGATTCTGCTGTTAGTCACCACCATGGTTCTGTTGGCCTCCACCTGGCTGGCGCTCTTTCTGGCCAAGGAGGTCACCGTGCCGATTCAGGCTCTGGCCGAAGCCACGCAAAAGGTCTCGCAAGGGGACCTCACCCACCGCATTGAAACCCCCGCGCGCGACGAACTGGCCATACTGGTGGAATCTTTCAACAGCATGACCGCGCAACTGAGCGAGAACCGCCGCGCCCGCGAGGAAGCTCTGGCGGAACTGGAACAGCGACGGCAATGGATTGAAACACTGCTGGAAAGCATCCCTACCGGCGTCCTGACGCTTTCCACCGACCAGCGTCTGCTCCGCATCAACGACGCTGCCAAAGACCTGCTCGGCTGCCCCACCGAGCAACACACCCCGCTGGAAGACCTGCTGCCGCGGGAGGCCGCCCAGGCCTGCACCGGACTCTTTAACATTGCCAACCGGGGAGGCATGATCGCAGCCCAGATTGATTTCCCTCTGCAGGACCGCATCGCACACGTGGCGGTGACGGTGGCCGCCCTGCGCCGGGACGGGCAGAACCAGGGGTACGTGCTTGTGCTCGACGACCTGAGCGACCTGCTCAAAGCCCAGAAGGCCACCGCCTGGCAGGAAGTCGCCCAGCGCATCGCGCACGAAATTAAAAATCCTCTGACACCGATCCAGCTTTCCGCCGACCGCATCCGAAATTACGCGCAGAAGCTGGCGGACGAAAACTCACCGGAACGCGCTCGTATACATGGACTCATCCTGCAATGCGCCGCCACGGTCCGGGAGGAGGTCTCGGGCCTGAAAGCTCTCGTGGACGAATTCTCCCGCTTTGCCCGCTTCCCCGTCGTCAAACCGGCGCCGACCCGACTCAACGAGCTGGTCGAAAGCACGCTGTCGCTCTACCCTGACCCGGCCAGTGGCATCACCCTGCAAGCCGACTTGGCGGAAAAACTGCCTTTGATAACCGCCGATGCGGCGCTGCTCCGGCGGGTGCTGACCAATCTTCTGCGCAATGCTTCCGACGCCCTCTCCGACAGCGACGGAGACACCTCCGCGCCAAAGGAGATACTCATCCGCACTCGCTATCTAGAGGAGTCCCACTGCGTTGAGCTCACGGTGGCCGACTCCGGTTCCGGGATTCCACCGGAAGACAAAGAGGGACTCTTCCTGCCCTTCTTCTCCACCAAAGAAACCGGTATGGGGCTGGGACTGGCGATTGTGAGCCGCATCATCAGCGAACACCAGGGAACCATCCGCGTGGAAGATAACCAACCCCGCGGGACACGGTTCATCATTGAGCTGCCCACCGAACCCCGGGCCGTGACTGTGTAAACCCCATGGCCAGCCACTCCATCCTGGTTGTCGATGACGAAGCCAGTATCCGGCAATCGCTGGAAGAAATTCTCCGGGAAGAGGGCTGGAAAACCGAGAGCGTCGCCACCGGCGAGGAGTGCCTGCGAGCGCTCAAGAAAAAATCCTACGACCTGCTTCTGCTGGATGTCTGGCTGCCGGGCCAGGACGGCCTGGCCGTGCTGAAACAGATCAAGGAGGACAACAACCCGAACCCTGCCGTCATCATGATTTCCGGGCACGGCAACATTGAAACCGCCGTCAAGGCCACCAAGCTCGGCGCCTTCGACTTCCTGGAAAAGCCGCTCTCGCTCGACCGGACGATCCTGCTCATTCGGCACGCGCTCGACCAACTGCGTCTGGCCACGGAAAACCGCAGCCTGCGTGAGCAACTGCAGAAGCGTTACCGGATTGTTGGCGACAGCATCCCCGTGAAAGCCCTTCGGCAACAGCTTGCCCTGACCGC
>CBDUYQ010000103.1:0-5129 GCA_965371475.1 uncultured bacterium | reverse complement strand
TTTGGGGTCACCGTCCAACTCTTTTTTCATCCGGTCGAGCAGGCCGTCCACCAGCCCGAGAAAACCAAAGAACAGGCCGGACTGCATCGACTCGACGGTGTTGGCGCCAATCAACTTTTCCGTGGGGGCAATAGAAACGCGGGGCAGGCGGGCGGCGCGCTCAAAGAGCGCCTCGGAGGAAATCCCCAGCCCGGGCGTAATGATGCCGCCGAGGTATTCGCCCTTCTCCGAGAGCGCGTCGAAGGTGATGGCGGTGCCGAAGTCCACCACGATGGCGGGACCGCCGTACTTTTCAATGGTGGCGACGGCGTTGGCAATGCGGTCGGCGCCGACCTCCTGCGGGTTGTCGTAGTGAATCTTGATGCCGGTCTTGATGCCGGGCTGCACGAAGAGCGGCGCGAGATTGAAGTAGCGGTTGCACATCTCCTCCAGCGTGCGGTCGAGCGGCGGGACCACCGAACTGATGATGACGCCGCCGATTTTGGTCGAGTCCATTCCGGCCAGTTGCAGCAGGTTGCGGGCCAGGATGCCGTACTCGTCCACGGTCTGCTGGTGCGCGGTTTCGAGCCGCCAGTGGGCGAGCAATTTTTCGCCTTCATAGACGCCCAGCACCGTCTGCGTGTTTCCGACATCAATGACGAGCAGCAAGAATGTTTCTCCTCTCAGGCTTCGCGGACATCCCCGGCGAGCACGGGCACGGTCTTGCCGGTGTCCTCCCGCCGGACCAGAAGGCAGCCGGCGTAGTCGAGCCCGGCGGTGGTCCCAACGTACTCCTCGCGCGCGCCGATTATGCGGACGCGCTTGCCGCGGGCGTAGCTGGAGGTTTTCTTGAACGCCTCCACCAGCGGCCGCGGCCCTTCGCGAAGCAACTGATTGTAGTAGGCGTCGAAGGCGGTGAGCAAGCGCGTCAGCAGGTCGAGGCGGTAGTAGGTCTTGCCGCCAATCAGAGCGAGCGAGGTCGCAATTTTCTGGAGGTCGGGTGGGAACTTTGTCTGGTTGACGTTGAGCCCGATGCCGACAACCACATGCCGGATGGTGCGCGCTTCGGCCTGCATCTCGGTGAGGATACCGCAAAACTTTCTGCCTTCGAGCAGAAGGTCGTTGGGCCAGCGCAGGTCGGCGGCGAATTCCGTTACCTGTTGCACAGCGTCCTGCACGGCGAGTCCGGCGGCCAGTGTGAGCAGAGGTGCTTCCGCGGGGCTCAAGCGGGGGCGGAGGATGAACGAAACATAGAGACCGGTGGATTTGGGCGAGTGCCAGCGGCGGTCCAACCGGCCGCGCCCGGCGGTCTGCTCCTCGGCCACCACCAGAGTGCCGTGGGGTTCGCCCGCGGCGGCCAGTTCCAGGGCGTGCTCGTTGGTGGAGCCAATGCGGAAAAAATGGTGAATCCGCTTGCCGAACGCCGTCGCCCGCAGGCGGGTGCGCAGCATGCTCGGCGTCAGGACGTCCGGCGTTCGTTCGAGCATGTAGCCCGCGCCGGGGTGGCTCTTTACTTTTACGCCCAGCGCGCGCAGGCGCTCGACCCAGTGCCAGACCGAAGAGCGTCCCACGCCGATCTCTTTGGCAATCTTGGCGCCGCTCAGGAAGATCATCGGGTGTTCGAGCAGCAGGGTGAGCAGGCGGTCGATGCGCTGGTCGGTGGAGCCGGGGCCGTCGGCGGTCTTGCGAGCGGATTGTCTTTTCCGGTTTGTCATGGCGGATTACGAGGCGCGGGGAGCGAGGTCGAAGCTGATGTCCACCGCCGGAGCCGAGTGCGTGAGCGCGCCTACCGAGAGGTAGTTTACTCCGGTCTGCGCGTAGGCGCGGGCATTTTCGCGGGTGAGGCCGCCGGAAACTTCCAGGGGCAGACGGCCCGCGGTAATCTCCACGCAGGCGCGCACCTGTTCCGGCGTCATGTTGTCGAGCAGGATGGAGTCGGGCCCGGCTTCGAGCCCCGCTGACAGCGGGGCAAGCGCTTCGCGCAGTTCTTCCTGGTTACGGACCTCCACCTGTAAGGGGAAACGGTTGCCGTACTTCTGCCGCGCTTTGGTCACGGCGGCGCTCACGCCGCCCGCCAGCTGTGCATGGTTTTCCTTGATGAGAATTTCATCGTAGAGGCCGATGCGGTGGTTCACGCCGCCGCCGACCTTTACGGCGTACTTTTCCAGCAGGCGCAGCCCCGGCGTGGTCTTGCGCGTATCGCGCAGCCGGGCTTCGGTCCCGGCAAGTTCGTCGGTGAAGTTGTCGGTAAAGGTAGCGATGCCGCAGAGCCGTTGCAGGAAGTTGAGCGCGACGCGCTCGGTGCGGAGCAGCACACGGGCGTCGCCTTCCACCACCGCCAGGAGGGAAGGCCCAACGCGCGCGCCGTCGCGGACGCGCGGGCGAAAAACGATTTCCGGATCCGCCAGTTGGTAGAGGCGTTCGAGCAGCGGCATGCCGCAAACCATCAGGTCCTGCTTGGCCAGGAAGGCGCCGCGGGCCGGGCAGGGGCCGGGAACGGTGGCTTCTGTGGTTACGTCGCCGCCGCCGATGTCTTCCGCCAGAGCGCGTTCGAGCAGTGTGCCGATTTCCGGCGAGGTCCGAAGAAGTTCTGCGGAGATTTCCGGGCGGGGCGAATTGGGCGCGGAGGACATTGCACAGTAAGCGCTAATCTTTTCCCTTGGGAGGAGAGGTCTCGGCGCGGTTTTCCAGCCGAGTGAGCAGGGCGGCGATTTTTTCGTACTGGCTGTCGAGTTCGGTTTTCTTCTGCCGGATGTTGTCAATGACATGGCCGGGCGCTTTGGAGAGGAACTGGTCATTGCCGAGCTTGGCGTTGGCCCCGGCCAGTTGCTTTTCCAGGCTGGCCTTTTCTTTCTGCAATCGCTTGCGTTCGTCTTCGAGGTCGGTTTCGCTGAAGGGCAGCCGGGCGTCGAAGCGGGCGGCGTGGTTCAAGCGGCCGCCTTCGTCGGGAAGTGATTCGCCACTGATGGTCAAATCGGACAGGTTGGCGAGGCGGAGGATGACATTGTGATGTTCGTCAAAGAGTTTTTTCACCGCTGGTTCCGGCGACGATAGCTCACCGGGAATCTTCTTGCGGGCGTCGATTTTCATTTCGGCGCGCAGGTTACGCAGCGCGGTGATGGCTTCTTGCAGCAGGGCCATCTCTGCCTGCGCTGTTTTCTCTTCCTTTGAGATTTTTCCGGGTTGTGGATAAGGCGCGAGGGCGATGGAGGAGCCGGTGTGCGGCAACAGGCTCCAGAGTTCTTCGGTGATGAAGGGCATGAAGGGGTGGAGCAGGCGCAGCGCCTCTTCCATGACGCAGAGCAGGTTGCGGAAGACGGTGGTGTTGGGCTGGTCGTTTTCGTCGAAGAGGCGCAGCTTGGTCCACTCGATGTACCAGTCGCAGAAGTCGTGCCAGAAGAAGTGGTAAAGCTCGTGGCTGGCCTCGTGGTAGCGGAACTCTTCGAGAGCGGAGTGGACGGAGGACGCAACTTCCGTGAGGCGCGAGGAAATCCAGCGGTCGGCCAGGTCAGGGTCCTGCGGCCAGGTGTCGCGCGCGAGCGGAAACCTACCGCCCAGGATAGCTTCCGCGGACTGGCCGGAAGCCTCTTCCGCCTTGTCGAGGTTCATAAAGATAAAGCGCGAGGCGTTCCAGATTTTGTTGGCGAAGGCGCGGTAACTCTTGATGCGGTCTTCGCTCAGGGTGATGTCGGTGCCGGGGGCGGCCATCACGGCCAGGGTGAACCGGACGGCGTCGGTGCCGTACTGCTCGGTGATGTGGAGCGGGTCGATGACGTTGCCGCGCGTTTTGGACATCTTCTGCCGATCGGCGTCGCGCACCAGCGCGTGAATGTAAAGTTGCCGGAAAGGGATGCGGTCCTTTGCTTCGGGACGAATATCCTGGAGGAGCTTGAGCCCCATCATTACCATGCGCGCGTCCCAGAAGAAGAGGATGTCGAAGCCGTTGATCATCAGCGTGGTGGGATAGAAAGTTTTGAGGTCGTCGGTGTCGTCAGGCCAACCCAGGGTAGAGAACGGCCACAGAGCGGAACTGAACCAGGTGTCGAGTACGTCGGGGTCCTGTTCCAGTTTTTTGCCGCCACACTCGGAGCATTCCTGCGGCGGATGGGCGGCCCGGGCGCGGCCGTCAACAAGTTCCACATCGGAATCCAGGGCCGGGGTCATCGTCTGACAATCGGCGCAGTGCCAGACCGGGATGCGGTGGCCCCACCAGAGTTGCCTGGAAATGCACCAGTCGTGTATGCGTTCCATCCAGTCGAGGTATTCTTTTTTTCGGTTTTCGGGCGCGATGGCGATAAGGCCGTCGCGGACAGCTGCGTGGGCGGGATCGGCCAAGGGTTTCATTTGGCAGAACCACTGCTCGGAGATTTTCGGTTCGAGCAGGGTCTTGCAGCGCTGGCAGGCGCCGACCGAGTGTTTATGAGACTCGATTTTTTCGACCAAACCTTTTGCATTGAGGTCGGCGAGGATCTTCTTGCGGGCGGCAAAGCGGTCGAGACCCTGGTACGCGCCCCCCCGTTCGTTGATGACGGCGTCATTGTCGAAGATGTCAATCTCTTCCAGGTTGTGGCGCTTGCCGATGGCGAAGTCGTTGGGGTCGTGCGCCGGGGTGATTTTAACCACGCCGGTGCCGAACTCGCGGTCAATGAAGTCGTCGGAGACGATAGGGATTTCCCGTTCCATCAGCGGGAGGAGAACTTTCTTTCCGACTATAGATTGGTAGCGCTCGTCTTCGGGGTGGACGGCCACGGCGGTATCGCCCAGCATGGTTTCCGGCCGGGTGGTGGCGACGACCACGTAATCGTCACTGCCAACCACAGGGTATTTCAGGTGGTAGAGCTTGGCGTCGCGCTCGGAGTGTTCCACTTCGAGGTCGGAGAGCGCGGTGTGGCAGCGCGGGCACCAGTTGATGAGGTAGCGCCCGCGGTAGATCAGCCCTTCGTGGTAGAGGCGGAGGAAAGCTTCCAGCACGGCGCGGTAGAGTTTCGGTTCGAGGGTGAAGCGCTCGCGGGTCCAGTCGCAGGAGGCGCCTAGTTGGACCAACTGGTTCTTGATGGTTCCGCCGCTTTCTTCTTTCCACTGCCAGACGCGCCGTTCGAACTCTTCGCGGCCGAGGTCGTGGCGGCTCTTGCCTTCCTCTTTGATTTGGC
>CBDUYQ010000102.1:0-5141 GCA_965371475.1 uncultured bacterium | reverse complement strand
ACGGGCCCTTCGGGAATCCACGGAAGCGTCAGCGTCAGCGAAGGCTCGATGGCGTGAATTTGCCCGGCTTCGAGCCGGCGGAAGACGCGGTCGCCGTAGCGGTCGGGCCAGTCCGGGCCGGTCAACGGACCCACGTCGTGAGTAAAGTAGCCCACCGGGTGGCCGGTGGCGTGGATGAACTCGTCGTAGCCGGCCTCGGTAATAACTTTTCGGGCGGCGGTGTCAACATCAACTCCGGGCACACCGGGCCGCATGGCGGCCACGGCGGCCTCATTGGCCCGCAGGACGGTCTCCCAGGCTTTTTGGACTTCGGCCGGAGGTTCGGTTTCGCCATCGCGCAGGACGTAGGCCATGCGCTGGATGTCGGTGCAGTAGCCGTGAATCTTGATGCCGAAGTCGATGCGCACCAGGCGGCCGGGTTTGATTACGGTAGCCGAGGCGTCGGAGTGGCCCCGCGCCGCCCCGGCCATCACGTTGGGGCAGCCGTTTTCACCCCAGGCACAGGTGACGTTGAGTTCCTGCATGCGCCGCCGCAGGTAGTTGGCCACATCGATTTCTGTCGTAACGCCCGGCGTAATCACCTTGCGGGAGAGCGCCTCTTCTTCCAGTTGAATGGTCAGTCGGACCGCCTCGCGGTAGAGGGCGATTTCATCCGGTACTTTGCGCGAGCGGAAGGAGGAAACCACGTCCTGCGCGCTCACCATCCGGGCGGCGTACTTTTCGCCGATGGAGTTTTCGACATAACTCTTGAGCCCCGCGCTCAGGCCGTCAGCCAGCGGCTCCAGCTCGGAGATGTTCACCCCGATTCGCTCCGGGTTAATCTCCTCCACCAGCCGTTTTAGATGGGGACGCAACCCCTCGCGGCCGTAGGTTATGACCTCTTCATAGACGCCGCTCTGTTCAAACGGCGTCGAGTCGAAGTTGGCGCAGATGACCCGCATGCGCAGTTCGCCCTCGTGCACCTCAAAGAGCAGGGCGGCCGGCAGCACGACGGTATGGGCAAAGAGGTCTTCGGCCAGCGGGTCGGGGTTGTTCTCGCGCGTGACCACCAGCCACAGGTCAATCTTTTCCTGTTGCAGGGCCTCCAGCAGGAAGGCGTCAATCCGGTGACGTTTGTAGCGCTGGTAGCGTACGCCGCGTTCGGGGTCTTCCGGCGAAGAGGCCGGGTGGCTGAGCAGGGTCAGCCCCGCAGCGCCGGTCAGCAGCAGGACAAGCAGCAAGGAAGAGAATTTCCGCATTGTAATCACCCGGGCGAGGTGTCGCCGCGCCAAAGTCTAGCATAGCGGGACGGGTTGGAATATCATGGAGCCACCTTCCCGAAAGGTAAGGGGTGGTCCATGGAGAAACGCCAGCCCAAAGACGAGTTCGCGCGGCTGCTTACGGTCCCGGATGAGGTGTTGGACATGGCAGCGGCGGCGTTCCAGATTGCCTGCATTGCCTACCCGGAGCTGGAAGTGGACGCCTACATCGAGCAGTTGGACAAAATGGGAGATGAAGTTGCTTCCCGGTTGCCGGGAAGCGCCGACCCTTACAGGCGCATCGAGGCGATTAACCACCACCTTTACGGCGACCTCGGTTTCACCGGCAACGACGAGGACTACTACGACCCCCGCAACAGTTTTTTGAACGACGTACTCGACCGCGGCACGGGAATTCCCATCTCGCTCTCGCTGGTTTACATGGAGGTTGCCCGCCGGGTAGGGGTGCCGCTGGTGGGCATCAGCATGCCGGGGCATTTCCTGGTGCGTTATGCGGAAGAGGACCGCGACATATACATTGACCCCTTTGACCGGGGGGTGATTCTCACCCGCACCGAGTGCGCTGCCCGCCTGAAGCAGATTTTCGGCCGGGAGTCGGAGTTGGCCGACGACCACTTGCGTCCGGTCAGTTCCCGGCAGATTCTGGTCCGGATGCTCAATAACCTCCGCAGCATTTACATTCAGCAGGAGAAATGGGAGCGAGCTTTGCGCGTAGTCGAGTGGACGCAGGTGGCCACGCCGGAGGATGCCTTACTCTGCCGGGAAATCGGCGCGCTCTGTTTCCACCTGGGGGAGCGGAAGCGGGCGGGTGAAGCCTGGGGAGAGTACCTGCTGCGGGTTCCGGATGCGCCCGACTCCGAGGCGATCCGGGCAGCGCTGGCTTCCCTGAAAGAAGCGCCGCATCGTGTGAACTAGTGGGGTGAACTAGCTGCCCAGCCAGCCGAGAGCTGTTTACTCGTGGTCGAAGGCTTGCAGGATGCTGTGGCGGAGTTTTCCCAGTTGTATGTTCAAAAAGTTTCCCCGGCCCAGGAAAGGAATCATCGGCGGGCGCCGGTCCCCCAACTGCTTCAACCTTTGCTTCAGGCGCTTGTCCTGCTTGGTGTATTTCAGGCCTCGCTCGAGCGCATGCACGGCGTCATCGAATCGGCCGGCTTCCACATACACATTGGCCAGGTTGAGGTGAAGCTCCGGGTCATTGTGCTTTTTTTTGATGGCTTGGTTGCAGAGCTTCTCGGCCATGGGGTAGTTCTTTTTAGCCTGGGCCATCAGCACCCCCAGGTGGGAGAGGTACACCGGGTTGCCGGGTTCCTCTTCGAGCGCCTTCTTCATCATTGCCAGCGCCTCGGCTACGAAGTGGTTGTGATAAAGCTTAATCGCTTCTTTGAAATCTTTCTCAGCTTCGGTGTGGCTCATCGCAGTCTCCTTCCCTCCCGGTACCGCTTACCATAACCCAATTCGGGGCCGGTTGGCTAGAGTTTCCGGCAAATGGCCACGCCATCCCGCAAGGGGATTATGGTGGTAAAGACCTCCCGGGAAGCGTGGGCCATGCGGTTAAATTCCTGAATGGCCGGGGTTTCCCGGTTGCCTGCTTCCGCCTCTTTTGTCACCCGGCCGGACCAGAGCGCGTTGTCGGTAATCAGTAGCCCGCCTTTCTGCAGCCGGGGCACGGCCAGCGAGAAGACGCGGGGGTAGTCGTGCTTGTTGACGTCGTTGAAGATCAGGTCGAACTCGCCCTCTGCCTTGTCCAGTAATTCGAGGGCATCGCCCACCTGGATGGTGATGCGCTCCGCCACCCCGGCGCGTTGGAAGTAGCCCCTGGCGTCCTCGGCGTTCTTCGGGTCGCCGTCGGTGTAGAAAACCTCCGCTTCCGGGCAGGCCCGCGAGAGCCAGATGGTGGAGTAGCCGATGGCCGAGCCCATCTCGAAGATGCGCCGAGCGCCGATCAGTTGCGCGTACTGGTAGAGCAGGCGACCCACCGCCGGGCCGATGATGGGAATCTGCTCGCGCCCGGCGCGCTCTTCCATCTCGGTCAGGACTGCGTCGCGTGGGGGCAGGATGTCGTGCAGGTAGTCGTCCAGCCCCTCCGTCAGGATGTCGCGCATATCAAGCATATTGGGCCGCATGGTTCGTCTCCAGGGAAATAATTTATCCGAGTGTCTCGCCGGGTTCGAGGGTGAGGATTTCGAGGCCGGGGATGTCTTTGGTCAGTTTTTGTAATTTTTCCGGCGTACCGCTGAGGAGGGGGAAGGTTCCGAAGTGCATCGGGACTATTCGCTTGGTTCCCAGCAGGCGGATGGCGTGGGCGGCCTCGACCGGGCCCATGGTGTAGTGGTCGCCGATGGGCAGGCAGGCGAGGTCGGGTTGATAAAGCTGGCCGATGATTGCCATATCGCCGAAGACGTTGGTGTCGCCGGCGTGGTAGAGCTTGAAGCCGCCCGCGAAGGTGACGACATAGCCGCAGGGGTCGCCGCCATAGATGATTTTTCCGTCGTCGAGGATGCCGCAACTGTGGTCGGCGTGGACCATGGTGACGGTGATGTCGTTGACCTGTTGCGTCCCTCCTTTGTTCATCTCGGCCAGGTTTTCCACGCCCTTCGAGGCCAGCCAGTTGGCCGTCTCCGGGATGCAAACCACCCGGGGCTTGTGCTTTTTGGCCAGCTCAACGGCATCGCCGATGTGGTCAAAGTGGCCGTGGGTGATGAGCATGGTGTCGATTTTTTCAAAGGTCTTGAGGTGGCCGGGGCAGGCCGGATTAACCATGACCCAGGGGTCGATGACGATGGTCTGGCCGCTGGGGGTCTCGACCCGGAAGGTGGCGTGCCCGAGCCAGGTGAGTTTTACTCCGTGTGTGTCCATGTGGGTCTCCTTCTCTCGCTGTCTGGTGGGGGCAGAACGATTCTACCCAGTGCGGGCCGCCGGACGCAACCAAGCCGCGATAGCTGGGCGGGGCTGGAGGGTATCTCTTGCGCGGTTTTTCCGTATTGTGTTATACAAATGGTTCGCTCGGATTTGAGGGTTTTTTAGTGGTCTAATTTTTAGTGAGGAGACGATAAACAGATGGCCTATGTGATTGCTGAGCCGTGCATTGGTACCAAGGATACTGCTTGTGTCGATGTCTGTCCGGTGGATTGCATCCACCCGCGCAAGGATGAGCCCGATTTCGAGAGCGCAGAACTGATCTACATCCACCCCGAAGAGTGCATCGACTGCGGCGCCTGTGTGCCGGTCTGTCCGGTGACGGCGATTTTCGCGCTGGAAGACCTTCCCGAAAAATGGAATGAGTTCACCGCGAAGAACGCCGCCTACTACAACATGTAACTCCGGCGGTTTTTCTTCTGGATTTTTGGCGGCGACGGCTGGCTTCTTGGTCAGCCCCGCCGCCTTGTTCTTTCACAGCGTCTGTTGGATTAGCGGCCAGGCAAGGCTGATGCCGTCTTCTTCCTGAGTAAGTTTTTCCTGCCAATGTCCGAGCAGGGGCAAAAGTGAGGCCAGGTCCACGCCGTGACAGGGCGAAGGACAGCCGGCCAGCTTGCTCATCCCGCGCTGGAGTAGCGAGCGGGCGCTGCGCCGGTTCCCGCGCTGGTAGTGGTGGAAGCCTGCCGCAATCTGAATCAGGCCCTGGTAGAAGGGTTTCTCCTCCGGGGGCTCGGCCAGCCAGACCTCTTCCAGGACTTCGTGGCACTCAAAGAACTCCTGCCGGTTGAAACAGCCGATGCCTAGCTTCAGAATCTCTTCTTTGCGCTTCCCGTCCATGTCGAATTCTCAGGGTATCCCGGCGCCGTGGGGAAGGAAAGCGGTTTAATGGTATCCTGAACCAATTATGCCTGTGGCATCTTTGGAAGAATTGCTGGCGCGCCCGCGTCCCGTGCTGATTGACGGGGC
>CBDUYQ010000101.1:0-5177 GCA_965371475.1 uncultured bacterium | reverse complement strand
GGCGGGAAGAAGGAGAGGTCTTCGAACTCAAGCAGCTTGCCTTTCCACTCGTCGGGAAATTTCCAGACGGGATCGAAAGGGTTGGAGGCGAAGGACTCTATCAGCAGCCGGATGACGGAACAGGCCGCGCGGAGTTCAAGGTCGGGGTGCTCGAAACGGTTGGGGATTGCCTCTTGCAGTACGGCGTCGAGCTGGCAGGCGGCCAGATAGACGGCGGAGTTTTCCAGCACGGCGGAGGCGTCGTCTTCTTCCTCTTTGGTCAGCAGCATGTCGGGTTGCCCTTCCTGCGGTTTGGTGGGTGCGCCCCGGGTTTCGCCTTTGGTTAAGGGAAGCAGCGCCGGGTTGGACTTGGCCAGCAGCGTCCGGGTCCGGACCGCAATCACAAGTTTCAGCAGCAGTTCCGCCAGCCGTAATCTTTCCGTTGCGCTATTCATTTCAGAAAAATCCTGTCATTGGTGTTGAAAGTTTGCCCCGATAAGGTTGGGCAGGGTTTATCTCCTGTCGTTTTTTCCTTGGACCAATACGGCAAGGCGCCCTTCGACCCGCCTGCCTACGGCAGGCAAGCTCAGGATAAACAAGGCCTTGCCCTACCCAAGCTGAATCGCCTCTTAGCATTTCTCTGCGTCCTCTGTGCCTGCCTGCCGCAGGCAGGTCTCTGTGGTGATTTTCTAAAAAACATTTTTGATGCGGCCGCCATCGACGGCGAGCGAACTTCCCGTTATGAAGCTGGCGCGCTCGGAGGCCAGGAAGGCCACGGCGGCGGCAAACTCGCGTGGTTCGCCCAGGCGTCCGGTAGGGACTTCCTGCGTCCACCCTTTGACGATTTCCTCGCCGGGTACGCCGCGTTTTTTCGAGAGCACCTCTTCGAGCTCCTGCAACCGTTCGGTTTTGGTGTGGCCGGGAATGATGGTGTTGACCAGGATGTTGTGCGGGCCGTACTGGTTGGCGAGGCTCTTGGCCAGTCCGGTGAGGCCGGCGCGCAGGGCGGAAGAGAGCAGCAGGTCGTGCAGCGGCTGCTTGGCGGTAGTCGAGGTGATAAAGAGCAGCCGTCCCCACTTCTGTTCTTTCATCTTCGGCAGCACGGCGCGGGCGAGGTAAACCGCGCTCATCAGGGTGTTGTCGATCCCTTCGCGCCAGTCGTCGTTGCTGAGCGCTTCAAAGTCTTTGGCCGGGGGGCCGCCGGTGTTGGTCACGCAGATGTGGATTGTGCCCCACTTGTCGCTGGCGGTTTGGACGAAGCGCTGGACGTCCTCTTCGCGGGTTACGTCGGCCTCCACGGCCAGGACCTCCGCTCCGGTTTTGTCCCGGATGTCTTTGGCCGCCGCGTCGATGTTGGACTGCGAACGCGAGCAGATGGCCACCCGCGCGCCTTCCTGCGCCAGTTCCATTGCTACGGCTTTGCCCAGCCCCTGGCTGGCAGCCGCCACAACGGCGACTTTGTCTTTCAGTCCCAGGTCCATCTTCTGTCTCCGTGCCAAGTATGACTATGGCGAACATCGGTTTTGAGGAAAGCAGCCAAAATCGTTTCCGCGAAGTGGCCGGAGGATAAATCCGGTTGCCTCCCCGAGTGCAGGGTCCTAGTATGGAGCGTGTAACGGGATGGAACAAGGGGGAAGCGAGGAGCGGTTCGAGGAATGATCGACGGGCTGGCATTGTTTTTACTGGTGCTGGAGCTTTGGGTTCCGGTGTACTGGTTGCTGGTGCATCCCTTTGCCCCCTTTTGGCGCAGGCAGCCGCGTAGGTGGCTTAGTTTACTGGCGGCGGCGGTCTGGCTGGGCGGAGCGTTGGCGCTGCTCTGGCCCTATGAGTGGTGGCTGGCCGAGCGATTCCTGACCGCCGGGTGGCGTATCCCCGTCGGGCTGGCGCTGGCAGCGGGCGACATCTGGGTGACAACAAAAGTTGAGCGCGAGATGGGCTGGCGAGTTATGATTGGGTTGCCAGAGGTGGCCCGCCTCCGCCAAGGCTCGCCCGGGCGAGCAGGCTATGGCGGGCAGGCCCGAGAGGCGCCGGAGGCGGACGATACGCCCCACAGGCTTTCCACACCCGCTGTGGAGGGCCTGTACCGCTGGGTGCGGCACCCCCGCTACCTGGGGACGGTGCTGGCGTGGCTGGCGGCGGTGGCGCTGAGTGGAGCCACGCGGCTGGCAATTCTGGTGGGGGTTTTCTTCGGACTGATGTTCTTGATGATTGAATGGGAGGAACGGGAGTTGGTGGCCCGCTTTGGGGCGAGCTACCGGGAGTATCAACGCCGGACGCCGCGGCTGCTGCCACTGGGCGGGTGGTGGCGACGGACGGATTCCTGACGGGAGGAAAGTCATGTACAGGAAACTGGTGGTTATTTTGGGTGTGGTGAGTCTGGGGATTGCTCTGACGCTGGCGCCGGTGGTGGCCGCGCAGTCGGAGGCGGAAAGTCCTCTGGGCGAACAGGAGATCTACGACCTGCTACAGGGCGGGAAGACAGGGGCCGAAGTGGCCGAATTGGTAAAGTTGCGCGGCATCGGCTTTGCCCTCAGCGATAGGTTCGAAGCAAACCTGGCCGCGCTCAATACAGACGCCGTCCTGCTCACTACCCTCAAGACGCCTGCCACGCTCATCCTGCAGGCGGGAGTGGCGGGAGTCACCGTGGCGGTCGATGGCGAAGAGCGAGGCGCTACGGCGGAAGACGGTTCCTTGCAGATTGAGGGATTGGGGGGAGGAACGCATGTCATCCGCCTGTCCTCCCCCGACCACGTCGGCAAGACCATTGACGTCTTCCTCAAGCCGGCTGAAGACCGGACCGAAGCGGTCACATTGGTCAACGCTATCGCCGCCATGCCCAGCCCCTACGGGACTAGCGTCACCGTGGCGGCGGGCACCGGAGCCGATGCCATCCTGGCGAAAGTGTATTCGGCTTCCGATCCGGCGGAAAAGATCACGCTGCTGCAACAGGCTCTGGCCAAATACGGAGAAACGCCGGTGGCACTGCTCGGCAACGATATGCTGATGAAACTTCACCTCTCGCAGAAGAACTACGCCGAGGCCGCCGCCGCCGGGGCCAGAATTTTGGAGAGGGATTCCCGGAACGTCTCCGCCCACATAAATTTGGGACGGGCCGCTCTGGGCCAGGGGGATATGGAAGGGGCACTCACGCACGCCGAGCATGTACAGAAGTTGTTGGAAGAGGGCAAGACACTGCCGCCGCCCGAGGGGGTTTCCCCGGACGACTGGAAGAATGAGGAGGAGCGGGTGTTGCGGTCCCTCCAGGCCGAACTCCCTTCGCTCCAGTATGATCTCTTTTTGGCCACCTACAAGGTAGAACCGGCTTCCGCGCGGAGCGCCGCGCTGGAGCGCTTCGTTACCTACTTTCCGGAGTCTTCCTATCGCGTGGGCGCTTACTCTTCGCTGGCGCTGGCTTACCAGGCGCAGGGCAACACGCAGAAGATGATGGAGTGGGCCGAGAAGACGCTCGAGGTCAAGCCGGATGAGCCCAGCATGCTGATGCTGATCAGCGATTCTCTGAGTGACTCAAACCAGCAGCTCGACCGCGCCCGGGAAATTGCGGCCCGTTTGCTCGACTTGGCAACCAACCGGCCGGAAAAAATCCGTACCGCGGGGCTTTCTGACGAGCAATGGGCAAGCCAGAAAATGTTTTATGAGGGAATAGCGCACTCTACCCTGGGGATGATCCATCTGCAACAGAAGGCTTTCAATTCTGCCATTCGGGAGTTCGACCTGGCGGCGCCTTTGCTTACCAGCCAGCCGTTTTATAGCGCCCGGAACCTCTTTCGCAAGGCGGTTTCTTATGCCCAGATGGGTGGCCGCGCCAACTTGAATAAAGCGGTGCCGCTGCTGACCCAGTTGATTGCGATGAACTCTCCCTTCACGGCCCCGGCGCAGACTACTTTGCAGCAGGTGCAGTCCCTGCTGGGCGGGAAATAGCGGCAGCAGGACAGGGGGGTATGGACGACCAGCCAAGCATTATTATGGAGCAGGCGCTGGCCGAAGCGGCCCGGGGAGCGGAGGAAGGTGAGGTCCCGGTCGGTGCGGTTGTGGTCTCCGGCGGGGAAGTCATCGCCCGCGCCCACAACTTGCCCGTTTCGATGAACGACCCCACTGCGCATGCCGAAATTCTCGCCCTGCGTTCCGCCGCCGAACATCTCAGCAACTACCGTCTGACCCACTGCGACCTCTACGTCACCTTAGAGCCCTGTGCGATGTGTGCGGGGGCGCTGGTACATGCGCGTGTGCGGCGTTTGGTTTACGGCGCCGTCGACCCCAAGGGCGGAGCGGTGGTCTCCTGCCTGAGCCTGCTGGAAAGCCCGCACTGGAACCATCGCATCGAGGTTGTCGGCGGGGTGCTGGCGGAGGAGTCTGCTGCTCTTTTGCAGCGGTTTTTTACTCTGCGCCGAGAAGCGCAAAAGTTGGAAAACCGGGGTAGGGCAGCCGGCTAGTCTGCCGGTTTCTCGAAGAGCAGGAAGTAGAAGTCCGTTCCCCAGCGGCCGGTGCGGTGGAAGCCGGGGAGTTCCCGCAGAAAGCGGAAGCCGGCGCGGGCGGCGTCCTCTTTGACGACATCACGCGGAATGTCGTGTTCGTCGTGGTAGGTTTGGCGCGAATCGGCCCGCTCCATCGAGGAGTCGATAATGGCGAGTAGCCCGCCCGGTTTGAGTCCGCGCCGCATGCCCTGCATCATCTCGTCGTAGTCGCGGAACTCGTGGTAGGCGTTCATCACCAGAATGGCGTCGACGGAACCGGCGGGCAGTTTCGGATCGTCGGAACGGCTGTGGATAGTACGAACCTGCGGGAGGTTTTCTTCTTCCGCTCGCGCGATAATTTTTTTCAGCCGGTCTTTTCGGATGTCCGCGGCATAGACAGTTCCCTGAGCGCCGACACGCTCAGCAAAGTGGAAAGTGAAGTAGCCCCGCCCGGCGCCGATATCAGCCACCGTTGAACCTGCGCGCAGCCCCAGCGCGTCCATGATTTCCTGCGGCCGTTGCCATTTGTCACGGTCGGAAGGGTTGCGTTGCGCTGCCAGTCCGAGGGTTAGCGCGACCAGGAGGGCGGCTGCCAACAGCGCGAGACTCTTTTGCGGCCAACCTTGCTGCCGAGTAGAAGATATTTGCCTGGGGTCTTCGTGCGTCATTGTCCTCTCCTTGCATCACCGGGTAGGACGCAATCCGGGCGGCCTGGTTTCCGAAGAA
>CBDUYQ010000100.1:0-5235 GCA_965371475.1 uncultured bacterium | reverse complement strand
GGCTTGACTTTCGCTTAATGTTCGCCCACAATATATAGGTGGGGAGAGAAAAAAAATCACGACAGGTTGTTCTTTTTGCTTGACATGCAATTATTAGAGAGGTATAAGAGTCCAGCAGCGGGAAGTCCTCAGAACCGTAGAAACTGTAGCGGCGCCAGGAACGGAAGCAGGTAATTTTGTCTCTGTTGGCTAGTCTAGGGTAGCGGGGACACACGTGGAATCTCAATCTGAGGAGCGGGTAGTCATGGGCGAAAAAGAACTTCTACCGGATCAGGGTCAGACCGGAACTCATACAGGAATAAGTTTTCAGCGCAAATTTATCAAGGTGGGCATCTCTCCGTACGACAGTGTGCAGTGGGAGCGGCGGACGGCGGAGATCGTCAACGAGAAGGGCGAGACCATCTTCGAGCAGAAGGACGTAGAGGTCCCGAAGGACTGGTCGCAGACCGCCACCAACATCGTCGCCAGCAAGTACTTCCACGGCAAGCAGGGCACGCCGGAGCGCGAGACCAGCGTCCGGCAGTTGATTGGCCGGGTGGCCGACAGCATCGCCCAGTGGGGCGCCGATAGTGAGTTCTTTGCCTCCGACGAAGACCGTGAGGCGTTCCACGACGAGTTGACCTTCATGCTCCTCCACCAGATGGTGGCGTTTAATTCGCCGGTCTGGTTCAACGTAGGCACTACGCGCAAGCCACAGTGCTCGGCCTGCTTCATCCAGTCGCTCGACGACGATATGGTCTCCATCATGGACCTGGCCAAGCGCGAGAGCATGCTCTTCAAGTTCGGCTCCGGCACGGGCAGTAATTTCAGCCGGCTGCGCGGCTCACGCGAGCACCTCTCCGGCGGTGGCATCGCCTCCGGCCCGGTCAGCTTCATGCGCGGGTTCGACGCCTTTGCCGGCGTCATCAAGTCGGGCGGCAAGACCCGGCGCGCCGCCAAGATGGTCATCCTGGATATCGACCACCCGGACATCGTCGAGTTCATCGAGTGCAAGGCCAGGGAAGAGCGCAAGGCCTGGGACTTGGTCGGGCTGGGCTACGACAGTGGCATCGACGGCGAAGCCTACAGTTCCGTCTTCTTCCAGAACGCCAACCACTCCGTGCGCGTCACCGACGACTTCATGCGGGCAGCCGCCGAGGGCCGTACTTGGTGGACCAAGACCCGCACCGATGGGCAGCCCAACGAAGAGCACCCGGCCGGCGGCCTGCTGGCGAAGATTGCCGTGAGCGCCTACCAGTGCGGCGACCCCGGCATGCAGTACGACACCACCATCAACCGCTGGCACACCTGCAAGGCCAGCGACAGGATTTACGCCTCCAACCCGTGCGCGGAGTACATGTTCCTCGATGACACGGCTTGCAACCTGGCTTCGTTCAACCTGATGAAGTTTGTGGACGGGGCGGGGAACTTTAAGGTGGAAACCTTCCGGCACGCGGTGGACGTAGTGATCTCCGCCATGGAAATCATTGTGGGTAACGCCAGCTACCCGGCTGAGAAGATCGGGCAAAACTCGCACACCTACCGCCCGCTGGGCTTGGGCTACGCCAACCTGGGCGCTTTTCTGATGGCCAGCGGCGTACCCTACGACACCGACCAGGGCCGCGACATGGCCGGCGCCATCACCGCCGTTATGACCGGCCAGGCCTACGCCACCAGCGCCCGCATCGCTGAGAGCGTGGGGCCGTTCCCGGGCTACCGGAAAAACCGTGAGTCGATGCTGGATGTGATGTCCATGCACCGGGACGCCGTCCGGGGAATCAACGAGGCCAATGTTTCCGGTGAGTTAATGGAGGGCGCGCGTTCGGCCTGGGACGAAGCCTATACGGCGGGTGAGAAGTTCGGCTACCGCAACGCGCAGGCTTCCGTAATTGCTCCGACCGGCACGATTGCTTTCATGATGGACTGCGACACCACCGGCATCGAGCCTGACTTGGCGTTGGTCAAGTACAAGCGGCTGGTCGGCGGCGGGATCATCAAGCTTGTCAACAATACGGTGCCGATGGCGCTGCAGCGGCTGGGGTACGCGCCGGAAGAGATCAGCGAAATCGGCGACTACATCGAGCAGGTCGGGACCATCGAAGGCGCCCCGCACCTGAAGGACGAACATTTGACCGTCTTTGATTGCTCGCTCAAGCCCTCGGCGGGTGCGCGGTTCATTCACTATACGGGGCACCTGCGGATGATGGCGGCGGTGCAACCGTTCATCAGCGGCGCGATTTCCAAGACCGTCAACATGCCGGAGGAGAGCACGGTAGAAGACATCGCCAACGCCTATCAGGAAGGCTGGAAGCTGGGGCTCAAGGCCGTGGCCATCTACCGCGACGGTTCGAAGAAGGCCCAGCCGCTTTCCACCAAGAGAGCCGCGGCAAAGAAAGGGCAGGCGCCGGGCAGCCTGCAACGCAAGAAGCTGCCCGATACGCGGCAGTCGATTACCCACAAGTTTTCCGTGGCGGGTCACGACGGCTACATCACCGTCGGGCTCTACCAAGACGGCAACCCGGGCGAGGTGTTTATCACCATGGCCAAAGAGGGCTCGACGCTTTCCGGCGTGATGGACAGCTTCGCGCTGGCCATCTCCATCGCCCTGCAGTACGGCGTGCCGCTCAAGACCTATGTGGACAAGTTCCAGCACGTCCGTTTCGAGCCTTCCGGCTGGACTACCAACCGGGAAATCCCGCAGGCAAAATCCATCATCGACTACATCTTCCGGTGGCTGGGAGCGCAGTTCATCTCGCCCAGTTACAAGACGGTGGATCTGACCAGTGAGGATGTCACGGAGGAGGTGTCCGCTCCCCGGTCGGCGGCCGCCGCGCCGGCGCCGGACCACACCGTGTGGGCGCCGGTGGACTCGTCCGACGCTCCGACCTGCTCCGATTGCGGGTCGCTGATGACCCGCAACGGCGCCTGCTACAAGTGCCACAACTGCGGCGGCACCAGCGGGTGTTCGTAAGAGAGTTTGAGTTTGTAAGAACGGCAGCGCCAGAGAACAACACAATCTGAGTCGTAGCAGCAGCGCGGAGACACGCGGGAATGCTGAAGCCGTTCGTGCATGAGATGGGTGATGGAAGGGTCGACGTACTGGTTACGCGTCTCGAAGATGGGTTATGGGCCATGAGTGTTTGGGACAGGCGGATGCAGTTCAGCCGGGGAACGTCGCAGCAGGGGTTTACGCTGCCGCAGGATGCCCTGATGAAAGGCTGTGAGTATGTGCGGCGGCTCGACCCGGGCCACGACTGCGAGCGCAAAGGGTGCCACTTCGGTTTTGAGCATTTGCCGGGGGGCGGAAAAGAGTTTGCCGGGAAGTATCTGGATTAGGAGGCGATGACCGCATGAGCCAGGATGAACTGAGGGTGGAACTGGAGAAGCGGTACTGCCCGGTCTGCCGGTTTGACACGCAACATGCCGTGCAAATGCATTTCAAGCTGGGCTTTCCGCGGCCGGACGAGCTGGTGAGCGCCTGTGGCGTCTGCAATGCCGACGGTTTCTGGGGCTTGCGGCTGGCGGCGGAAGCGGCAGTGCGGGCGGCCGAGGCCGTACCGAGCGCATAAGAGTTTGGGAGAGAAAGAGCGGGAGCTCTTGGAGAAAGTAGGTTAATCAGGTGCGCGAATGGGAGTAACACTCCAAACGGCGGAGTTGCAGAGTCTGGGCGAACTGGTCGTCACTGTAGCGCCGTCGCCAAATCGGGCCGGACGTTACCAGGTAGAGATTGGTGACGCCCGTCCAGTTTCCGCTCTTTCTTCCCATAACTGCCGTTGCGAAGCGAAGTGTTCCAGGGTGCTGGTTTGGCTTACCTTCGTCGAAGACGACCGGGAGGCCGGACGGGAACTAAGCGATGTGATCTGCTCGCACTGCGAACCGGGACGCTTCCAGTGGGCCTGTCAGTGGGCCAACCTGGCTGCGCCGGAGGAGGCCGTCCCCGGATGAAAAACTGGACCGAAATGACCAAAGGAGAGAAATCTCTCCGGGTGGGATGTACGGTCAGTTTCGCGGCTCGCATGGCCGAGTGCGCCCAGGAGGAGGATGTCGCCGGGGCTGCCATCTGTGGCTTGAGTGCAGTGGCTGCGATGGGCTTGGAGCCGACAGAGATTCGGACAATTCTTAAGTTGTTGGAAACAAAGGCGAACCAGGATGCCTGAGAGTCAGGGCAGGTTCGAGGGAGGCGGAAGCCAAACGAGATTGGGTCCCCACAGCTAGGCCCTCCTTACCCAAAATAGGGAGGTAACCTACCCCACGCAGGCGCCGGAGAGTCTCCCCCTCTCCGGCGCCTCTCTTTTGGGGCACAAAAAAATTTGGCTTGCCTTGCCGGGTTTGCTATGCTGGTTCGGCAGAATATTGAAGAGCGAACCCATTGAGGGGCGAGTCTGGATGGAGGAGGCTCCATGATTTCCGTACGGTTAAAGAAGTTTCTGGATGACAACCTGGTTGGTTTCGACGTGGTGCAGCACGACCCTGCTTTCACCGCGCAGGAGCTGGCGGCGCGCATGCACGTCCCCGGCCGGGAGTTCGTCAAGGTCGTGGTGGTCAAGCTCAACGGCTCCTATGCCTTGGCGGCCTTGCCCGCCCACCGGCGCATTGACCTAAAGGCGCTGGCCCGTGCGGCGGGTGTGCGCAAGTGTTCGCTGGCGACGGAGAATGAATTCCAGCAGCTATTCCTCGACTGTGAAGTCGGCGCGATGCCGCCCTTTGGCAACCTCTATAACTTGCCAACGTATGTGGATCAGGAGGTGGCCTACAACGAAGTAATTGTAATCAACGCGGGTACGCATGCCGAAGCCATCCGGGTGCGCTTCAACGACTTGAAACGTTTGGTCCATCCCCGCGTAGGCAGGTTCGCCGTTCCACCGCCGATTGAAGTGGCAGCGCGCCGGAAGTCCGCCGCCGGGCGAAAGGCCAAAAAGAAAAAAGCTGCCGCCAAAAAGAAAAAACTGGCCCGGAAGAAGAAAAAAAAGGCAGCCAAAAAGAAAAAGAAGAAGAGAGTCAAGCGGAAGAAGAAGACTGTCCGCAAGAAAGTGAAAGGCAAGAAGAAAGCCAGGAAAAAAATCAGGAAGACCGCCCGGAAGAAAGTCCGCAAGAAGGTCCGGCGCCGGAAGCCGTCCCAAAAGAAAGCGAAACGGAAGAAGGCTTCCCGCAAGAAGGCAAAAAAGAAGTCCCGGCGCGGCAAGGAGTCCCGCCCCCGCAGGAAACCACGGCGGCGCTAGTCTGCTGAAAAAGTCCATCGAGTTGCACTCGTTGTCT
>CBDUYQ010000099.1:0-5243 GCA_965371475.1 uncultured bacterium | reverse complement strand
CGGGGTCGATGCTCAGGTAGAGGCCGAGCGGGCTGGCCTCGCGCCCTTTCTTGTAAGGGAAGCGCGCCGCCACGCGGGATTTGAAGGGTGTCTTGTCCTTGGAGAACCGGGTGTCGCGGTAGATGCGGAACAGTGAGCCGCCCATCGCCTTGGGGACAACCATCAGGTGCGGGGAGAGTTTGTGCAGAGGGTCCTGCAACTCCTCGACTAGTCGCAGCATGGGCTCCTGCACGTCTTGCCGGTAGCGCTCTTTGTTGCGGCGGAACCAGTCGCGGTTGTTATTCTTTTTGAGCTCGCTCAGAAACTGCAACAGCTTGCGAGAAAGTATCGGTCGATTCGCTGCCATATATTTTGTTACCTTGAGAGGGTTGTCTATTTTGGATCAAACTTGAATTTCGGGAAAAGTTTCCCTCGACTCGCCCTTCGCTACGTTTCGGGCTCGCTTCCTTTGCTACGCTCAGGGCAAGCGGGACAAAATTCCGCCCAAGGCGGAATTTTGGTGGAGGCGGGGGGAGTCGAACCCCCGTCCGAAAAGTCTTGCCGGCAGGAGACTACAGGCTTATCCCGCTCTGAAGTTCTCGCCGCAACCGGTCAGGAACGGGCAAAACCCGGAGGCGGCCAGCCTGATTGTTTTCGCTCGTCCGGCCTCAGGCGGAGACCAGAAGAACTAGCCCGCTAGGTTGACGCCTTGTCCCGGTCCGCAGGCGAAACCGGGGAAGACGCACAGCTTAATTAAGCTGCGAGAGCCAAGTTGTTGTTGGCAATTATAGTTGTTCACAATTTTGCGGATTGTGAGATCCGGCCTGCCTCCTGCAAGCTCGCACTTCCGTCGAAGCCGTTTCGCCCCCACTGAAATTCGGCAAAAAGGCCTGCCAGTAGAGTAGCACCGGGCGTCAGTCGGAGGCAAGAAACCCCCGCGTTCTTCGAGAGAGGGCGGGCGGGCCTTCCGCCTTTCCTCTTGCAAAGACTAGACTTGACACTGGCGCGCAGCCTTTTCATAATGCAGGTTCGGGAAATCAGACCCCAAAGGCAGGGTGGGCAAATGGCTGACAATTCAGACTTGGCACAAGCCATAGAACGGGTGCTGGGCAACCTTCAGACGCAGGTGAGCGAGATGCAGGCCGCCTGCCAGGAGGCGCAGAGCAAACTCGAGCAGTTGCGCGCCAGCGGTTCCGATGATGTGAGGATGCTGCTGCCGTCGTTGCTTCGCTTCCAGGCGGCCAGTACCTCTGTGACCGCCTCCGTCGAGTTCATGTTCCGGTTCGTCGGCACCTCCGCTGGAGTAGGCAGTATCCCGATGATGACCTTGCCGGTCGCTGCTGCCGTTCCCGCAACGGCCCCGGCGCCTGCTGCGATTCCGCCTCCGGCCCCTGCGCCAACCGCAGCCCCTCCGCCACCACCCGTACCCGCTCCAGCACCTGCCGCCGCTCCTGCTCCGCCTCCGGTGGCAGCACCGGCGCCGGTAGTGGAAGCTGCGCCGGAACCGGCACCTTTCACAATTGAAGAACCCGAACCTGTGGCCGCTCCCGTGGTCGAAGCTGCGCCGGTAGTGGCAGCCGCTCCTGTAGTCGAGGCCGCGCCGGCAGGTGGTCCCATAGATATAGAGACTCTTTCTCCGGAGTTGAAAAAACTCCACAAAAAGGCTGCCCGCTTTTCTCGTGTCGCCGTGCAGGAGTTTCTGCTCTACAAGAAAGAAGAGGCCGAAGCCGGGCGCCAAAGCAAGGACCTCTACAAGCGCTTCAAGGAAGAGATCGACAAGACCAAAGAGCAGTACGACGAGAAGTTCAAAGAAATCTCCCTACATAACATCAACTACTTCTACGACGAGCTTGTCAAAACTCTGGCGAACAACGACGTCAGCGCCTTGGGTGGCTACGCCGGCTAACCTCCCTCGCGGAGTGTTTCCTTTCCGCCTCCTCCGCGGAGTCCTGTCTTTTCTGCTCTGTTCGCTGCTGGCCTGTGGTGCGCTTTATGCGGCGGTGGAAAAGGAACGCACCTCCGATTGGGCCACTCTGACCCGCTTGGCCAAGGTCCTTCGCACCGAGTCCGGCACAGCGGCCTACGACCAACTTGCGGTATTTGTGAGGGAATCCCCCGACCCTGAACTGCGCGCGCAGGCAGCGTTTGCCCTGGGGGTGTTTGATAGCGAACGGGAACGCTGGGCAGAGGCGCATTCCTGGCTTCAGAAAGCACAGTCGAGCAAAATATTGGACGACTACGCGGCTCTCTACCGGGCTCGGGCCGGTATGGAACTCGGTGAATGGGAAGCCGCCCGCGACGCCCTTGCCAGCAAACGATTTTCGGGCAGCACGCTGGCCGAGGATGTGCAGGTTTTGCAGGCAAAAATTCTCGCCCGCGCCGGCCGGTCAGGCGCCGCCTTGCAGTCGTTGAAAGCAATTCCCGGGTTTGAAAAACGGGCCGCTTTGCTGTTTACCTATGGTGAAATTCTGGCCGGGGCGGACAGGGAAAAAGAGGCCATCAAAGTTCTCCGGCGGGTGTATTTCGGCTTTCCTCTCAGCACCCGGGCGGAACCCGCCAAGACAATCCTGGTGCAATTGGAGGAAGAGACCGGGGCTGGTTTTGCTGATGCCGGCGTGGCGCTCTGGCGCGAGCGCGCCGAGTACCTCTGGGCGGAGCGGGCTTACATCGGCGCCTGGGCGGCCTATCAAAACCTCAGCGGCCAGGAAACCGGACAGGCACAGCAGGGTGCTTTGTTGCGCGCAACGGCTGCGCTGTACAACCGCGGCAGCAGACGCGCAGCCTGCCGCAAACTCAAGGCCGTCGGCGTTGTACCCGAAGTGCTCCGGGGAGAGAAGCGGGCGTTGCAGGCCCGTTGCGAGGTCCGCGCCGGTAATTGGGAAGAGGCCCAAAGCCACCTGGCCTATCTGGCGCTCCATTTTCCTGGTACGCCGGAGTATGAAGCGGCTTTGCGCGCCACCGCCGACACTGCCTGGGTACGGGGGGAGAACACACGGGCAATACTGTATTATCAGCAGTACCGGCTGGCCTTTCCGGATTCCCCGGCAGCGGCGGGGGCACATTGGCGGTTTGCCTGGGCGGTTTACGGCAAGGGTGACGCCGCCGCCAAACTCTTCGAGGACTACATTATCCGCCCCGCGTCTTCTTCTTTCCATTCCCGCGCGCTTTACTGGCGTGCGCGGTTGGCTTTGGAGGAGAAGCAGGAAGCGCTGGCGAGACATCTTTTCACCAAAGCCGTGGCCAACACGCCCCGGGACTACCTGGCGCAGCGGGCGCAGGAATACCTTGCAAAGTTCGAAGGCATTTCACCGGACGGTAAAGGGTTGCCGGAGTGGGCGGGGAAGATTCCCGCCCGCAAAAACGTCCGTCCCATTGGGGCGTTGCCTGCCAGTTTGCAGCCCAGGGTGGACAAAGCGGTTGCGCTGAATCATCTCGGGCTAGAGGAGATGGCCAGCCGGGAACTGGAAGCCGGACTCCAGCAGAATCCGCACCCGGCGTTCTGGTTCGAAGCGGCTCGCCTGGCCGCCCGGCAGGGGAACTATCTTCGCGCTGCGGAGAATACCCGGCGCGCTTTTCCGGGGTACCTGACGGCAGATCTCGAAGAATTGCCCCGAGAGGCTTGGGAGTTGCTTTTCCCGCTGCCGTACTGGGATGTCATTCACCGCGAGTCGCAGCGCCGCGGGGTTGATCCCTTTCTGGTAGCGGGGCTGATCCGGCAGGAGTCGCGTTTCGACAGGGAGGCGGTCTCCTCTGTGGGCGCGCTCGGGTTGATGCAGCTCATGCCGCCTACCGCCCGCCAGTTGGCCCGCAACCGCCGCCTCTCCCGGGAACGGATTCTGGAGCCGGAGCGTAACATCCGGCTGGGCGTGCTGCACCTCAGCCAGCTTCTGCGGCGGTTCGATGGCAACGTGGAAAAGGCGGTTGCGGCTTACAACGGCGGCGGCACACGGGTGGCGCAGTGGTCGAAGGAGCTTCCCGCTGACATCCCCGCCTTCGTCGAGAGCATCCCGCTGAAGCAGACGCGGAACTTTGTGTATATCGTCCTGCGCAACTATCAGTTCTACCGGGACCTGTATGGGGGCGGAGAGGCCCCGGTCATCCAGCGGTCCCGCAGTTCGGAGTAATATTTTCCGTCACCCGTGCGGGCAGCTTCCCTTTAGTGTTTCCGTCCCGGTACAATCGATTTTCTGATCCCAACATGCTCAACATGAATGTGCGACAAAAAGGTGCGACAGATGAAGTCTGATTATCTCGTTTTAGTGGTATGCGTACTGTTATTTTCTCCGGGATGGGCTGCTGGCCAGGTGGTTTTCACCAACGGCGACCGGCTGACCGGAAAAGTTTTGATCTCCGAGGGCAAGACCCTGACGCTGGAAACCGAGGTGGCCGGGCTGGTCAAAGTCCCCTGGTCCTCTCTGGCCGAGTGGCACACGGAACAGACCTATGTACTGACTATGCAGGACGGCCGCGCCGTAGCCGGGGTTCCGCAGGTTTCCGGTGGTGTCATGGTTGTCCGCACGGCCTCTGGGGAGGAAATTGCCGCAGAGGTCGAAGAAATTCGTGCAATGCGTACCGAGGCCGCCCAACAGACCTACACCGAAGAGCAGCAGCGGGTGGAACATCCCGGCTGGGGGGATTTCTGGCAGGGAACCATGGATGCGGGCTTGAGCACTACGCGCGGCAACTCTGAAACTTTAACTGTTTCCACCGGGGTAAGCGTAGTACGCACTACCACGGCGGACAAACTGAGCACCTACCTGACCATTCTGTTCGCGGAAAACAGCACCACCGGTGTGACGCTTCGCACCGCCAATGCCGTCCGCGGCGGTGTTCGTTACGATCGAAACTTCCACCGCAGGTTTTTCAGCTTCGGTTTCACCGACCTGGAGGCGGACGAGTTCAAAGATCTCGACCTGCGCACCGTCTTCGGCGGGGGGCTGGGCTGGCACATCCGGCAGACGCCGAAGTTTTCGCTGTCCTTGTTTGGGGGATCGTCGTTTAACCGGGAGGAATTTTCCACCGGCGAGACCCGCCGCTCGGGAGAAGGTCTGCTGGGCCAGGAGTTGACCTTCAGGCTTTCCGGGCGGGTAAAGTTGATAGAGCGCGGCGCGGCCTTTGCCAACCTGACCGATACCGGCGAGTACCGCCTGACGTTGGACAGTTCGCTCATCACACGGATTAGCAATCGGTTTAGCTGGCACATAACGGCCAGTGACCGGTTCCTTTCTAACCCTGTCCTGGGTGCGCAGAAGAACGACTTCCTG
>CBDUYQ010000098.1:0-5336 GCA_965371475.1 uncultured bacterium | reverse complement strand
GTGCTAACGCTGGCGCTGGGCATTGGAGCCAACACGACCATTTTTTCCTGGGTCAACGCTATGCTCCTCAACCCGCTGCCGGGCGTTCCCCGTTCCGGGGAAATCCTCGAAGTTACCTTCACCACCATCGAAGGGCGGAACGTGAGTTTTTCCTATCCCAACTTTGAAGACGTCCGTGACAGTACCACCACCCTGAAAGGTCTGGCAGTACATGCGGCGAAAACCTTGAACCTTGCCACAAAAGAGGGCGCGACAGAGCGGGTCTGGAGTTCAATAGTCTCCGGAAACTTCTTCGATGTCTTGCAGGTAAAGCCCATCCTGGGCCGGACGTTCCTGCCGGATGAAAATGAAGTTCCCAGCCGCAACCCCGTAACAGTCATCGGTTACGGGCTGTGGCAACGCACTTTTGGTGGCGACCCGCAAGTTATCGGAAAACAGATCACGCTGAACGGACACGCCTTTACCATCATTGGCATTACGGCCCCGGAATTTCAAGGTCCGATGACAGGACTGGAACTCGACCTCTACGTCCCCATGATGATGCAACATGAACTGGTGCCGGGCGGCGACAGATTGAAATCCCGCGGAAGCGGGTGGATGCAGGCCAAGGCGCGCCTGCAACCCGGCGTTACACTCGAACAGGCCCAGGCCGAGTTGGATACCCTGGCGTCGCAACTGGCCGTCGATTACCCGGATACCAATGAAGGCCGCGGCCTGGCCCTCTATCCGCTTTGGAGGAGCCCCAACGGCGCCCAGTCGGTTATGACGCCCGTTCTGCTCGCCCTGCTGGGCGTCGCCGGTCTGGTGCTGCTGATTGCCTGCGCCAATGTGGCCAACCTGCTGCTGGCGCGGGCCACCTCCCGGCGGAAAGAGATCGCCCTCCGCCTCGCGCTCGGCGCGCAGCGGGTACGCCTGATACGGCAACTGCTGACCGAAAGCTTATTGCTCTCATCGCTGGGAGGGGTACTGGCCGTTGTAGCGGCGTATTGGACCTCCGGGTTGATGGGGGCGCTCTTTCCGCCACTCGATTTCCCCATTAAAATACAATCGAGCGTGGACGGAACTGTTCTCCTGTTTTCCCTGCTGGTTTCCCTGCTCACCGGATTTATTTTCGGTCTCGCCCCTGCCCTGCAATCGACCAAAGCAGACCTGGTGCGTGCTTTGAATGACGAGTCCAGCCGCGGAACCGGGAGCCGCTCCAGGGGGTGGCTGCGGAACACGCTGGTGGTAGCCCAGGTTTCGCTCTCCCTGGCCCTGCTGGTCAGCGCCGGGCTCTTCGTCCGCAGTCTTCAAAAAACTCAAACGCTGCAACCCGGTTTTACGATTCAAGATGTACTGCTCACCTCGGTGGACCTCTTCCCCAGTAACTACTCCCGCGAAGAAGCTCACATCTTCTTCCGGCAGTTGCTTGACCAAACGGAGAATATGCCCGGTGTGGAGCAGGCCGCTCTGGCGCGCGTCGTCCCCTTGAGTCTGAGCGGAGCCAGTGATGGAAGCGTCCGGGTGGAGGGTTACGAGCCGGGCCCCAACGAGCGCGTCTGGTCGTATTACAACACCGTCTCCCCGCACTACTTCCGCACTATGGAGATTCCCCTACTCGAAGGACGTGACTTCACCGCGCAAGACACCGATGACACCGAAAAAGTTACCATCATCAGCGAACGGATGGCCCGGCAGTACTGGAAAGACCAAAGCCCCCTCGGGCAAAAAGTTCGGCGAGGAGGCACAGACTACACCGTGGTCGGCGTCGTGGGAGATATTACCTACCTCTCCCTTAATGAAGACCCGGTCCGGTTGATGTACTTCCCCGTCTTCCAGGGCAACCGTCAGGGGATGACCCTGCACCTGAAACTCTCGGGGCCCTTGGGCAGCCTGCCTGCCTCCGTCCGTGAAACCGTGCGGTCGCTCGACCCCGGACTGCCGGTCTTCGGCGTACAGACCCTGCAACGAGCAACGGCCGCTGCGGGCATCCAGCAGAAGATTGCCGGATCGATGATAGGCGTCTTCGGCCTGCTGGCGTTGCTGCTGGCCTCCGTCGGACTCTACGGCGTGCTGGCATATGCTGTCGGCCAGCGCACACATGAAATCGGCGTTCGCATGGCGCTCGGCGCCCGGCGCGGGGACATCCTGAAGCTCATACTCAAGCAGGGTGGCCTGCTGATTGGCATCGGAACCGTCCTCGGTCTTGCCGGGGCATTCGGACTGGCGCAGGCTGCTTCCAGTCTCCTTTTTGGTGTCAGCCCGACTGACCCGTTTATCTACGGCGGAACCACGCTGGTACTGGTTGCCGTTTCCCTGCTGGCCTGTTACCTCCCGGCCTTGCGGGCCACACGAGTTGACCCAATGGTTGCGCTGCGCTACGAGTAGGCCGAAAGGAGAAAATGATGGAAACGCTCTGGCAGGACCTCAAGTACGGCGCGCGGATGCTCACCAAAAGCCCGGTCTTTACTGTCACGGCAATACTTACACTGGCTCTGGGGATTGGCGCCAATGTTGCCATCTATAGTGTACTCACCGCTATTTTCTTCTCTCCCTTGCCCTACCCTGACTCGGACCAGTTGATTCAAATCTACGAGAATAATCCCAAGCAGGGCTGGAGCCAACTGAGTGTTTCCTATCTGAACTGGCAGGACTGGCGCGAACAAAACCAGACTTTCGAAGATATTGCACTCTACGGCGGTGACAGCTTCAACCTCTCGGGCGACGGCGAGCCTGTCCGCGCACGGGGCCTGAAAAATTCCGCCAATTTATTCAACGTACTGGGCCGAATGCCCGTGGCAGGCCGGAACTTTGTTCCCGAAGATGATGCGCCCGGCGCAGAACCGGTGGTTGTGTTGAGCTACTCTCTCTGGCAGCGCCGATACGGAGGAAACCAGGATATTCTGAATCGCACAATCCTTCTCAACAGCATTCCCCATACCGTAATTGGAATGATGCCACAGGATTTTTACTTCAGCTCCCCCCGTACAGAACTCTGGACAACGCTGCGAATAGATTCGACGGCGACGCAAAGGGGTTCCCATCGCTATGGCGCTATCGGGCGGCTCAAGTCCGGCACAAATTCCGCACAAGCCCACACTGACCTCGAAGTAATCGCCCAACGGCTGGAAAAGGAATACCCCGACACCAACACCGACTATGGGATCACCACTAAAACACGCAGCGCGGTATTCTTTGACCGGGAAGACTATCTTATCGGCGCCATTGTTTATCTGGCCGTTGTTTTCGTGTTGCTGATTGCCTGTGCCAACGTCGCCAACCTTTTGCTCTCGCGCGGCGCTTCCCGGGAAAAAGAAGTCGCCATCCGCATGTCGCAAGGCGCCGGACGAAACCGTCTGCTGCGGCAATTTCTGACCGAAAGCACCCTGCTCGGCTTGCTGGGCGGTCTCGCCGGCATCGGCCTGGCTTACTGGAGTGTGCAAGGGCTGCTGATGATTATCCCGCGCGGTGTTCCCAGCTACGACAAAATTGCACTGGACCAACCGGCCCTCCTCTATGCCGCTGCCCTGTCCCTGCTGACCGGTCTGCTATTCGGCTTGGCGCCCGCCCTGCAAAGTACCAAGCCGGATGTAGCGGAGACACTGAAGGAAGGTGGGCGGTCATCCTCCGCCGGTTCGCGTCACCGTCTGTTGAAATCGCTTGTGGTAGCGGAAGTGGCGTTGGCCATGATTCTTCTGGCGGCCAGCGGACTGCTGGTTCGGAGCTTCCAGAAGAAATTGGGAATTGACCCCGGATTCTCTACCTCCAACCTTCTAACCCTGCGCACTGCCCTGCCCGAAGTCAAGTATGAGAGCAAAGAACAACGCGATGAATTCTATCGCCAGTTGGTCGAACGCATGCAAGCCATCCCCAGAGTAGAATCCGTTGGCGCTACCTTCACTCTACCTCTTTCCGGATCAAACTCCTGGAGCAATTTCACCATTGAGGGCCGCCCGGCTCTGCAACCCGGAGAACAAATCACTGCCGGGATAATGATTATTACCCCGGACTACTTCCGGGCAATGGGAATAAAATTGCTTCAAGGCCGTTTTTTCGACGACCAGGACACCCTCAATGGGCAACAGGTGGTCATCATTAATGAAACTATGGCAAAAAAGTTCTGGCCAGACGAAGAGGTTCTGGGCCGCCGCTTCAACCGCGGAGGCTCTGAGTCCGAACTCCCGGTTCGGACCATCGTCGGGGTAGTGGCCGACGTTCGCCATGAAAACCTCGGCACGCTTCCGCGTCCGGAGATGTATCTGCCCCATGCACAACGCCCACAGTACAGCATGACGATAGTCGCCCGTACCACGGTGGACCCGCTCACGCTGGTTAGCGCCGCGCGGGAAGCGGTCTGGTCGGTTGACCCTGACCAGTCCGTTTTTGCCGTCCGCAGCATGGATCAGGTTTTATTGGACCGCATTGATGGTGACCAGGTGCAAGCCCGCGTAATGGGCATCCTTGGTCTTGTTGCTCTTTTGCTGGCCGGGCTTGGTATTTATGGGGTGATTACTTACTCGGTCAGCGAACGCACTCACGAAATCGGAGTACGCATGGCCCTCGGCGCCGGGAATCGGGATATCTTCAAGTTCGTATTTCGTCAGGGCCTGACGCCGGTGGCCATCGGCCTTGGTCTGGGCCTTGTAGGCGCCTTTGCTCTGACGCGAGTGATGTCCAGCCTGCTGTTTGGCATCTCACCAACCGATCCGGTGACCTACGGCTCCATCTGTATGATGTTCGTGCTTGTCGCACTGCTGGCCGGCTATATACCGGCGCGGCGGGCCACGCAGGTGGATCCGATGGTCGCGCTGCGGTACGAATAGAAAAAAAATCGCACCGGACGAGTTAACCACCGGCACGAGCAAAACGTATTAGAAAGGGCACACAACCTCAGGGAGGCAAACTGATGGAAACGCTCTGGCAGGATGTCCGCTACGGCGCGCGAATGCTCGCCAAGAACCCCGGCTTCACAGCCGTGGCGGTTCTATCGCTGGCGCTCGGCATCGGCGTCAACACGTCCATCTTCAGCGTGGTGAACGCCATCCTCTTCAAGCCGCTGCCGGTGCCAGAATCCGAACGGCTGGTCTCCGTCTTCACCACCAACGAGGAACGGTCTGCCAACAATCTTATCCGGGAAGCTCCCCTGGCCTACCCCGACTATTCTGACGTCCGCGACCAGACCGATGTATTCGAAGGCCTCTTTGCCTACGACACCGATGGGTTTGCCCTCGAACAGGGTGACGAAAATGTCTTAGTAATGGGAAACAAGGTCACCGGAGACTATTTCACCACGCTGCGAGTGGAAGCCGCCCTGGGCCGGATATTTTTACCGGAAGAAGATTTGGAACCAGGCGCCA
>CBDUYQ010000097.1:0-5371 GCA_965371475.1 uncultured bacterium | reverse complement strand
CCATGATGGAGAGCAGCGTCGATTTGCCGCAGCCCGAGGGCCCGGCAATCGAGACAAATTCCCCTTTGTTAATACCGATGTGGATGCCCGCCAATGCGTGGGTCTCGACTTCGTCGGTCAAAAAGACTTTCTTCAGCGCGTTCATCTGAATCAGTGCTTCGCTCATAGGTTCCTCCTCCCAAAACTCCCAAAATATTTTTAGTTCAAACGGATGCGGTCGAACTGGTCCCACTGCGACGTATCGGAAAGCACCACTACATCCCCCTCTATCAAGCCCTCGAGGACTTCCATGTAGGTCACCGAACTGCGGCCCAGTTTCACCTGCCGGCGCGAGGCGTGAATGCCGTCCTCTTCCATCACAAACAGGCCGACGGTGGACTTCTCCTGCCCGAAGGCGGGGCGGCCTACATACAGGGTGTCATCCAATCGCTCGAGTTCGATGGTGCCATCGACGTTTAAATCTACGCGGGCGCCCGGAGGCATCTCGCCGAAAAGGTCCACATCCACGGTAACCAAACCGTTTTGCACGGACGGGTCAATACGGGAGACCACGCCTTTGATGATGCCGTTGCGGGTATCGACTTCGGCCTTCTGGCCAATGGCAACGTCGCGGGCCTGGGTGGCGGCAACGCGAATTTCTGCTTTGAGACGGGCGTCTTTGGCCACCACGCGGGCCAGGTTGGCGCCGGGGGCGAGCTGTTGCCCCACTTCCACGGGCACTTCCTGCAGGATGCCAGCGATGCCGGCGCGGACGGTTAATGAATTGACCATGCGCCTGCGCAGCCGGTAGAGGTCGCGGCGCTGATCCACCTCGGCCAGTTTGGCGTCCAACTGCGCCTCGTTGGCCTGCGCGGCAATACGGAGGCGTTCCTTTTCAATATCGTTACGGATGGCGAGCGAGTTGGCGCGGGCCTGAGAGAGTTTGTAGTTCAAATCGGCGCCGATGCCGGCTGCAAGTAGTTCCTTGTCCCGTTCAGCCTGTAGTGTGGCCTGGAGATAGTCTGACTCAATCTGGGCAGCGGCAGACTGCTGCTGCATGAGCTGGCTGACAAGCTGGACGCGAAGCTGGGCCAGTTCGGCTTCGACCCGCTTCTGGGCGTTGATGGCGTCGAGGAGTTCCTGCTGCGCGGTGGGGTTCGACATCTCTAAAATTATTGTATTGGGGGAAACGGCGGCGCCGGCTTGAACTCGGATACGCTCGACCCGTCCGTTGGTTTCCGCCGGAATCCAGCGGATGCTGTTCTCGTCGGGCACAAGATTACCCGAGCCGCGCACGTTGCGGACCATGGAGCCACGCTCGACCGTGCCGCGCCAGACAGTGGCTTCGTCCACGCTGGGAGCGGCGGGCTTGAGCCGGGAAAGCCCCACCGTCACAAAGACGATGACCAGCAAACCGGCGGCGCCATAGAGAATCCGCTTCTTCCGCTTCTTGTCAGCAACGCCCTCTCGCTTGATATCCATGTCGATCCTCCGCCCCTGTTATGGCAACCTTTGTGCCATTCACGAGCATATCACAACATTCTTGTAATCAACAGGATACATGGTTTCCGGTCGTCGATTTGAGATGCCCCCTGACCGATGACGGGACTTGCCTGTTCGATTACGAACGCCGTGCAAGGCCCTCAACCACTCTAGGCGAGGTTTTGCGAAGCGGAACACCTGCTCTTGTTATACTCTTGCGCAATCGTGACTCCCATGAATAAAAAGGCCATTGCCAGTTGGTGCCTCTACGACTTTGCCAACTCTATTTATGTGGCCGTCATCCCGGCTACCATCTGGGCGGCCTACTACACCAACACTATCGTCGGTAACGAGGAAGGGCTGGGAGACCTGTGGTGGGGCCGTGCGGTCTCATTCAGCATGCTTATTGTCGCCGCCACCTCTCCCATCATGGGCGCGATTGCCGACTACGCCGGGGTGCGGAAACGGCTGCTGGTTCTCTACAGCCTTATCTGCATTACCGGCACCTGCCTGCTGGCCACGGTCCAACCGGGGATGGCGCTCTGGGGCTTTGCGCTCTCCATGCTGACCACCATTGGGCTGGAAGGGTCACTGGTTTTCTATAACGCTTACCTGCCGGAGCTGGCCCCGCCGGAGAAACAAGGCAGGGTTTCAGGCTGGGGTTTCGGCGTGGGTTACGCCGGTTCGCTACTGGGGTTGCTGGTAGCGATGCCGCTGGTGAGCCGTGAAATGTTCGGCGCCACTTTCGTCATAACCGGGCTGGGGTTTGCTCTCTTCGCCCTGCCGCCGTTTTTTCTGCTTCCGCCGGACAAACCTGCCCGGCTATCCATTGTCGAAGCCGGCGTGGGCGGACTGCGGGAGACGTGGCGGACCTTCCATGAAATCCTTCGGGTGCCGAAACTGCGGCGTTTCCTGGCCGCCTATTTCCTTTACATTGACGGGGTGAACACCGCCATCTATTTCAGTTCCGTCTTTGCCGCCACCACGCTGGGCTTCCCGATGCAGAAACTTATTGTTCTCTATGCCGTGGTGCAGGTCTCGGCACTGGCCGGGGCGCTGCTCTGGGCCAAACCCACCGACCGGCTGGGACCGAAGACCGTGGTAATAGTAACGCTGGCGCAGTGGACCCTGGTTGTGAGCGCCGTCTATTTTGTGGAGACCCAAACGCAGTTCTTCGTGGTGGCAGCGTTTGCCGGGTCGGGCATGGGGGCAATCCAGGCGGCCTCGCGGACCTTCATGGTCCGCCTGATTCCCGCCGGGCGGGAGGCGGAGTTCTTCGGCTTCTATGCCCTGTGCGGCAAGGCCTCAGCCATACTGGGGCCGCTGGTTTTCGGAATGGTTTCCGCCGCCACCGGCGGCAACCAGCGGCTGGCGTTGCTCTCCGTGCTGGTCTTCTTTGTGGCGGGATTCCTGCTGCTCTACCCCCTCAAAGCCGGAGGGGCGCTTGGTTCGTTGGAAAGAACCGAGTAACGCCTGCCTGCCCGCCACGGCAAGCAAGCCGGTGGGGAAAACGGGCACGCCAAGTCAGCGGGGCTCCCGCCTTTGGCGGGATAAACTCCGCCCCTCTTCCAAGCTGACATTTAATTGCCGGATCCCGTAGCAACTGCCATGGGGTGTTTTTGCCAAATCTCACCCGTCGGCAGGTGCCTGCCTACCGCAGGCAGGCCGCCGGGCTCGGAGCAGAAAGGAAAGTTCCCAGAATAGCCACTACCCGGTTAGGAAACCTTCATGCAGCACTCACGACTCTAATGTTATAATTTGTGCTTCGCGTCATACTTTTTATTTATTCATTACTTCCGCGAAGTTTGATAGAAAACGAGGAGCACTTATATGGATTCAAGAGTGAAGGTGGAGACTGTCTCCACCGGATCCCCCAGTTCTCAACTATCCCCCGAACAGTTGCAGGAGATGTTCGCGCTGCTGCTCCAGTGCCGTTTGACCGACGAGCGCGCCCGGCTCCTCTTCCGGCAGGGGAAATTCAAAGGGAATTACTATTCGGCGGTCGGGCAGGAGGCCACGCACGTCGGCACCCTCTACGGCTGCCGCCCCACCGACTGGATCGGCCCTTCGCACCGCGACATGGTGGGCGCGTTGGTCAAAGGGGTCCCGGTTAAGCTGATGATGGCGCAGCTTTTTGCCTGTGTGGACAGCCCCGACCGGGGCAAGTCCACCCCGGCGCACTTCGGCAGCGCCGAGCACAACATCATCATCCCTTCCAGCACCATCGCGGCACAGTTGCAACTGGTCACGGGTGTGAGTTTCGGCTTCAAAATGCAAGGCAAAGACGACATCGGCTTCGCCTTCTGCGGCGACGGCGCGACCTCCACCGGAGCTTTCCACGAAGCTCTCAACTTTGCCGGGGTGCGCCGGCTGGGCATGGTTTATGTGGTGCAGAACAACCTCTGGGCCGAGTCAGTCCCCATCCGGCTGCAAACCGCCGTCGAGGACATCTCGGAGAAGGCCAAAGCCTACGGCTTCCCCGGCGTCACGGTGGACGGCACCGACGTGCTGGCCGTGTATGACGCCGCGCAGGTGGCCATCGCCCGCGCCCGCGCCGGCGAAGGCCCTACGCTGATTGAGTGCAAGTGCTACCGCTGGTACGGCCACTCGGAAATCGACCCGGCCAAGTACCGTCCGCAGGATGAAGTCGAGCAATGGAAAAAGAAGGATCCCGTGATGTTCTTCGAGAAGAAATTGCGCAAAATGGGCCTGCTCGACGACGCCAAACGGAAGGCTATCGAAGAGGAAATCGTCGCGGAGATTGACGAGGCCGTCGCCTTTGCCGAAGCCAGCTCCTACCCCGGACCGGAAGAGGCCACGCAGCACGTTTATGCGGAGCTGGGAGAGTAACCCGGCATGCCGGCCACCACCTACATCAAGGCCATCAACCAGGCCATGCACGAAGAGTTCGAGCGCGACCCGAACCTCTATCTCCTCGGCGAGGACATCGCCGCCGGGGGTGTCTTCCTCGCCACCGAGGGGTTGGAAGAAAAGTTCGGCGACGGGCGCGTCATCGATTCCCCGCTGGCCGAAGCCGCCATCATCGGCGCGGCCACCGGCTCCTCGCTGGTGGGCATGAACCCGCTGGTGGAAATCCAGTTCGCCGACTTCATCACCCCGGCCATGGACCAGATTATCCAGAACGTCGCCCGGCTCCGTTACCGCAGCGCCGGGACGTTCAGCCCGCACATCACCATCCGGGTCTGCGCGGGGGGCGGTGTAGGCGGCGGGCTCTACCACTCGCAGGAGAACGTCACCTGGTTCGCGCACGAGCCGGGGCTGGTGGTGGTTTACCCCTCGACACCCTACGACGCCAAGGGACTGCTGAAGTCCTGCCTGCGCGGGAAGGAGTGCTACCTCTACTTCGAGCACAAGAAGCTCTACCGCTCCGTGAAAGAAGAACTGCCGGAAGAGGACTACACGGTGCCCATCGGCGTGGCCGACATCAAACGCGAAGGCGCTGACCTGAGCATCATCACCTACGGCTACATGGTCCACGTCTCGCTGGCCGCCGCCGCCGAGATGGAAAAACAGGGCGTGAGCTGCGAGGTGGTTGACCTGCGCACCCTGCTCCCGCTCGACCGGCAGACGATTCTGGATTCCGCCAAGAAGACCAGCCGCGTCGCCGTAGTCCATGAAGACCGCAAGACACTCGGGATGGGCGGCGAACTGGCTGCCCTAGTCCAGGAAGAGGCGTTCGACCACCTCGACGCGCCCGTCATGCGCATCGCTGGGCCGGACATCCCCACCATGCCCTTCGCCCCGCCGCTGGAAGACTACTATCTGCTCAACACCGAGAAGGTCGTGGCCGGGCTGGAAAAACTGGCGGCGTACTAGCCACCGGACGAGACATTCACAAAAAAAACCCGTCACCGGGGGGCGACGGGTTTTTTGCAAAGTGGGAAACGAT
>CBDUYQ010000096.1:0-5429 GCA_965371475.1 uncultured bacterium | reverse complement strand
AGAGCCCCAAGACACTCCGCAGCAGCCGCATGGCCGACTGCATCTTCAACGGCACTACCGACCGCCCCCCCACTAACCTGGCCGAAGTCAGCCTGACGCTGGTCAATCCGGACGGCACGGAAATAAACCCCGGACCGCTCTTCACTTCTGAGTCATCCGAGTCATCCGAGGAGGCCGCTGAGGCTGGCGACGACACCGCGGATACCACTCCTGCCGCTCCTGCCCCGGAGGAGACCGCTGAGCCGGCAGACAAGGACACCAAGAAGAAGCGCAACAAACTCGGCCTGAAACTCCAACCGGACGAAATCGTTGTCACCCGCCGCCTCTACCGCGACGGCAAGAGTGAGTACTACTTGAACGGCAGCCTCTGCCGCCTGCGCGACATTCAAGAGCTGTTCATGGGAACCGGACTGGGCCCGCAATCTTACGCCATCATCGAGCAAGGCCGCATCGGCCAGATTCTCTCCTCGCGCCCCTCCGACCGCCGCGCCCTGATCGAAGAGGCCGCCGGGACCACCAAGTACAAAACCCAGAAGCGTCTGGCTGAAGGCAAACTGGAAGCCGCCCGGCAGAATCTGCTCCGCCTTAACGACATCCTGGAAGAGGTCACCAAGCAGCTCAACTCGCTCAAGCGCCAGGCCGCGCGCGCCCGGCGCTATCAGGAGCACAAGGCTGCCAGCGTCGCGCTGCGCCGCGTCCTGCTGGCTACCAACCTCGAAGGGCTGGCCGCACAGGAATCAGAGTTGGATGAAAAAGTTTCCGCCCGTACCGGCGAATTCCAGGCGCTCTCCTCCGCCCTCAGCGAAATGGAAGAACAGCAGAGCGGCGGCCACGCCCGGCAGTTTGAACTGGAATCACTCGTCCGGGGAGAGCAGAACCGCGCCGGCGAACTTATGGTCGCTCTCGAACGCACCCAGTCCCGCCTGACCGACTGCCGCCGTCAGCAGGAAGAAGCCCGGCACACCCTGGAACGGTTGGCCGCCGACACCCAACTCCATGCCGACGAGGTGGCCCGCAACGCCGGCGCCGTGGAACAGGCCCGCACCCGCCTGGCCGAAACCGGGAGTGAAAGTCAGGAGGTTCTGGCAGAGCTGGAACAGGTTGACAGGCAAGCGCAGACTCTGCGGGAGCGTATCTTCGAGCTGGAATCCTCCGTCGGGGAACTCCAGCGACGGTGCGAGGAAAACGTGCAGACCCTGGCCGCCGCCCACGCGGAAACCGGCCAACTCGAACAGTCCTCGGGAGGATTCACCGAAAAAGTTCGCGGCTTCGAAGAGTCCCGGGCCAAGATGGAACACGAACGGCAAACCCTTCAGGCCGGCACGGTGGAGACCCGTAAACGGTTCGAACAGGTCCGCGGCGCCGTCATCCGCGCCCAGGAAGAGGCCGCCGCCGCCAGCCAGGGTTTTGCCCGCTGCCAGGAAGAGCATTCGGAAACCAAACAACTCCTCGATAACCTGCGCGGCAAACTGGTTTCCGCCACCGCGCAGGAACAGGCGCTGACCGGCCTTATCGAAAAGCGCACGGCTTTTGCCGATCCGGTGCGCAAACTTCTCCAAAACGGTAACGGCAAGGGAAACGGCAACGGGGCCCACGACAACGGTTTCCACACCGAAGGCGTACTGGCCGACTTTGCCGAGTTCGACCCGGCCTACGCCGAACTCCTGCAGAACTACCTCAAGGAAGAGTTGGAATACGTCGTGGTCGATACCTACGACTCCGCCCGCAGCGGAGTCTCGATCCTGCGCGAGCAGACCTCCGGCCGCGCCAGGTTTATTGTGAACTCCTTCCACCGCGTCCCGGTGATGCTGCCGCCGGTAACGCCCCTGCCCGCCCCCAAGGGAGACGGGCTGATCGGACCCGTGGAAAAGTTCCTGAAGATTAACGGCCCGCTCGGTGACGAAGCCAAGAAGGTCCTCCCCCGGCTGACCAACACCTACCTGATGGAATCCGCCGACGACGCCGAAGTCATGGCCAACGACTACCCGCAGCACAGTTTCCTCTCCACCGACGGCACCTGCTACCAGGGCCGGCTGGTTACCGGCGGGGCCCCCAAGGCCCACGGCGCGTTCACCCTGAAAGCGGACGCGGAGGAGGCCTCGCGCCAGCGGACGGAAATTGAACCGCAGACCACCACGCTCACCGCCGCTACCGCCAAACTGGCAGCGCAGTTGGTGGAACTCGAAGAGCAGCGCGACGCCGCCCGCCTGCGCCTCCACCAAAAGGAAAAAGAGCTGGTGGAAGCCGAGCAGAACCTGATGGCGGCCACGGCCCAGGAAACCCGCCTGACGGACTCTCTGAATTCTGTCACCGCCGAACGGACCGCTTTCGAAGAGCAGAACGCCGGCCTGACCGATCGCCTGACCGCCCTCCAGACCAAAGTTGAACAAACGGAAGCCGAACTCGCCCGCAACAAGGAAAACTTGCAGAAACAAACAGGAGAGCACCGGCAGGCGCGCCAGGAAAGCGATGCCCTGCTGCCCCGCCGCACCGACCTCGGCGCACGGCGGGCGGCACTGGAAGAGCGCCTGACCGCAGGCCGCGCCGAACATGCCCGGCTGGAAGAGGAGGCCCTCCGCCTGGCCGGGACACGGCAGTCCATGACTTCCCAGGAAGAACTCCTGCACGCGCGGCAGACCGATTTGCAGCAGGAAGAAGAACGCCTGCTGGCCGAGGTGGAAGAGCGCCGCCGGGAAAAGGAAGAGCAGGAGACCCTATGCCACCAGTATGACGAAGAGCGCGACCTGTTGCGCGCCCGGCTGGCCGAAAAGGAGGCCGGGCTGCGGCAAGCCCGGACGGAACTCGAAGACGTCCGCGAGAAACGCACCGCGCTGGAAGTCGAGCGCGCCCGGCTCCAGTCCGACCGGCAACACCTGGAAACCGCCGTGCAGGGCGAGTTCGGTCTGACCGGCGAAGAACTACGCTCCCAGACTACCGAGCGGCTGGAAGGCGAAGCACTCACCCAGGCAGAAGAGCGCGACCGCGAACTCCGCCGCAAGCTCGATAACATCGGCCCGGTAAACATGATGGCGCTCGAGGAGTTCGAAGAATGCCAGCAGCGCCACGTCTTCCTGACCGGCCAGCACGAAGACCTGACCGCCTCCACGGAGAACATCAAGGCCACCATCGCCGAACTCGACGAAATCTCTCACCAGCGTTTCGCCGAAGCCTACGCCACCATTAACCAGAACTTCCAGGAAACCTTCAAGACGCTCTTCGGCGGCGGACAGGCCACGCTGCGGCTGACCGAAGCCGACGACCCCTCGGAGGCCGGCGTCGAACTCATCTGCCAGCCGCCGGGCAAGCGGTTGCAGAACGTCCTGTTGCTCTCCGGCGGCGAGAAGGCGCTCACCGCGCTTGCGCTCCTGATTGCCATCTTCCGCTACTCGCCCAGCCCGTTCTGCATCCTCGACGAGGTGGACGCCCCGCTTGACGACACCAACATCGGGCGCTTCACCCGCATGGTTGAGACCATGGCTCCGCAGACGCAGTTCATCCTCGTCACCCACAGCAAGAAAACGATGGAAGCGGCCTCGATTCTCTACGGCGTGACCATGCAGGCGGCCGTGTCCCAGATTGTCTCGGTGCGTTTTGACCAGGAAGCCGAAAGCGCCGCCTAAGTCAAGGGGGTGGCCTCTTCCACAAACTATCTAAGACGTTTGGCCCTTTCCCCCTCCCTTGACATTCCCGCCGCCTGGAATACAATTCCGCTTTCTACCCGATCCGGGGGAACTGTTGTCCGAACCACTGCTACAAACTGACATGCCGGGCCTTGAGCTGCTCGTACGCGGCAAGGTGCGGGACAACTACGCCTTTGGCGACAAGTTAATGATTGTGGCCAGCGACCGCATTTCCGCCTTCGACGTCATCCTCAGCTCCGGCATCCCGGACAAGGGCCGTGTGCTGACCCAGCTCTCGGTCTTCTGGTTCGATTTCCTGCGGGAGCACTTTGATACGCACTTCCTGACGGCTGCCGTGGAGGACTTCCCCCCAAGCACGCAGCCGTACCGGGAGCAACTCGCAGGCCGCAGCATGCTCGTCCACCGCACCAAACCCTTCCCGGTGGAGTGCGTGGTGCGCGGCTACCTGGCCGGTTCCGGCTGGAAAGACTACCAGCGCACCGGCGCGGTCTGCGGCATAAAACTACCGGCAGGGCTGCGCGAGTCCGGGAAACTGGCCGAGCCCATCTTCACCCCGGCTACGAAAGCGGAAACCGGGCACGACGAAAATATCCCGTTTGACCGGATGGCGGAGATCGTCGGAGGCGACACAGCCGAAACGCTGCGCAGCCTTTCCCTTGCTATCTACCGCCGCGCCAACGACTATGCCTCCACGCGCGGCCTGCTGCTGGCCGATACCAAGTTCGAATTCGGCATCCTGGCAGCCCCCTCCGGCGAGGAAAAGATTCTGCTGATTGACGAAGTCCTGACGCCGGACTCCTCCCGCTTCTGGGGCGCGGACGTCTATGAGCCGGGCAAGCCGCAGCCCTCCTACGACAAGCAGTTCGTCCGGGACTACCTCGAAATGAGCGGGTGGGACAAGCAGCCGCCGGGCCCGGTGCTGCCGCCGGACATTGTGGAGGTCACCCGGGAACGCTACCGGGAGGCCTACCGTCTCCTGACCGGGCGGGACTTGCACTAACGGGAATTTGTTGTAAGATTTGCGGGACAGTCACACGCCTCTGCCTAACGCGCCGTGGGGGAGCGGGGAGGCCGCCTGGTTATCCCAGCGTGGGGGTCTTTCGTGAAGAACCAACTCGATACACTCATCAACCAGCTTGTGGACCGCGGCATCCTGCTGGAAGAAGGCATCGCCGAGTTCGAGCAGCGCTTTATACAGAAAACACTCGACAAGCACCAGGGGAATCAAAGTTGCGCCGCCCGGGCGCTGGGCATTCACCGCAATACCCTGAGCCGCAAAATCGGGCTCTACAAATTACGCTCGAACGGACGCAAGCGCTAGCGCCACTCGCGCCCGCCTTTCTTTTCCCGTAACAAACGAAAAGGGCGGCGCGCGTCCGGCGCAGCCGCCCTTCTTAAAAAATTCTTCTTACCGCCCTACTTGAAGTCGCTGTAGTCCACCTTGCCGTCACTCAGGCGAATCACAAAAGGCTCCGTCTGGTAGGCGGTGATGGTTCCACCGATCTTGATGGTCTGGTCAAGTTTTTCCTTCAACTTGGCCAGGTCGGTAAAGTTCTCGATGACGATTTCCATGTTGGCAATTTTGGCCTCCAGGGCTTCCGGGGTGGCAGCCACCTTCAAAATGACAGTCGTTCCCGACACAATCTCCCCTTCGCCTTCAGTGGTCTCTCCACCGGGGTTCTCGGTGGATTCGCCCTCCATGGTTTCGCTTTCGGGGGCGGCTTCTTCCAGGGACAACAGAACCACTTCCCTTACGGGCTCTCCTTGCTCTCCCAGTCCGAAGGGAAT
>CBDUYQ010000095.1:0-5433 GCA_965371475.1 uncultured bacterium | reverse complement strand
TGCTGGCGCGGCTGGTTCGCGGCAGTGGGACAAAAGGTTTGGCGGGGATTCATCCCATGCTAGAGATTCCCCTTGAGGAAGACGAAACACCCCGGACGAAAAACGAAAAACGAAAAACGAAAAACAGCCCTGAACCAGCAGTCCCTGTGGTGCTGTCATTGGTGCGGCCGTTGCTGGGAGTGAGGCGGGGGGAGTTGCGGGATTACCTGAAGGGCCACAAGCAGGAGTGGCGCGAGGATGCGAGCAACCAGGACCGGCAGCGGGAGCGGAACCGAATTCGGCTCGACTGGCTGCCGGAGTTGAACCCGGCGGCGATTGAGCACTTGGGGCAGTTGGCGGCTCACGCCCGAGAGGAGGAGAGCTTCTGGCGGGGGTATGTTGAGGAGTTGTTCGGGGCCCTGGTCCGGCAGGAAAAGGACGAGTTACTGCTGGCGGTGGCAGATTTGGAAAACTCTCCGCCCTGGATGAAAGGCGAATCGGAGCGCGAGCAGGTCGAGGCCAGCCGGGCGGTGGCCCGGCGGCTGCTGCGCCGGACGCTGGAAGAGGTCCGGGGAGATTTGAGGCGGATTTCCGCCGGGCACGTCGAGAGCGTGCTGGAGCTGGCTACCGAGGGGCAGAGCGGACGGGAGTTGCACCTGCCCGGCGTCCGGGTCGAGCGCCGTTTTAATCAGATTGTCTTCCGGGCGAGCGCTGGAGTACAGGAAACAGAACCCGCGGAAGGGTCGTATTATGAGGTGGAGGTGGCTGGACCGGGCCGGATAGGGCTCCCCGGCGGGCAGGGGCTGGAGGTAAAATTAATGGACGTGGAGGCCTCCCAAACGGGCTATACTGAGATGGCAGGAAAGGCTTTAGACGCCGAACGGGTTGGGTTTCCGCTTCTGGTGCGTACTTGGCGTCCGGGTGACCGCTACCGTCCCCATGACGCCCGCCGCGCTGTGAAGTTGAAGGAGCTGTTCCAGCGGCGGAGAATCCCGCGCCACGAACGCCGGCAGTGTCCGGTGGTGCTCTCGGGCGGAGAAATTGTGTGGACTGCGCCGTTCGGGCCGGCTGCGGAGAGCGGGTGGCGGCCGGGTAGCAGAAAGGTAATCTGGATCAAGGAGACGCCGGTAACGTGAGTGAACGCAAGGTCCTTTATAGCGAAGAGCAGCTCTCCCAGCGGGTGAAGGAGCTGGGCGAGGAGATTAGCCGGGACTTCAAAGGCAAGACGCTCGACGTGGTCTGCCTGGTGGACTCCGGGCACGTCTTTATGGCTGACTTGATCCGCTCCCTTACGTTGCCGGTGCGCGCGCACTTCATGAGCATGGCGGTGCGCAACGTGATGGACCCCAACTACGACCGCGAGCGCCAGGAGATTTTCTTCTACCCGGAAATCGATACCGAAGGGCGGTCGCTGCTGGTGGTGGACGGAGTTTTGCAGACCGGCATAACGCTGGACTTCCTCCTGCGGCGGCTGTGGATGCGGAAGCCGCGCGAGGTCAAGATGGCCATCCTGCTCAACAAGGAGGCCGAGCGGCGGGTGCTGCTCGAGCCCGAGTACGTTGGCTTCCAACTCGACTCCAATGATATTGTAGTGGGATACGGACTGGCCTGGCAGGACCTGGACGGGAACCTGCCTTACTTGTCAGCCATTCCGCGGGCCCGGCCCGGCGGGGAGCCACCGGAGAAGGCGGTCAGCGAGGGCGACGGAAGAGGACCGGCCAAAAAGAAAAAAAAGAAGAAAAAGTAAACCGAGTTCGTTCGTACCAGCGTCTAATAGGAGTAAGGGGAGAAGCAGTGAATTCAACGGCACGAAATCTGTTTGTCTGGGTCCTGGTCGCGCTGGGCCTGTTTATGGTCTGGCGGTTTGCCAACACCGGCATCGGCCCGGAGGAACAGGAGCCGGCCTTCAGCGCTTTCCTCGACAGCGTCGAGCGGGGCGAGGTGAAAGAGGTCGAGATCAAGGGGTACGAAATCCGCGGGACCTTCCGGAACGACACCAAGTTCAAAACCTTTATGCCGCCCGAATACCCGGACATCTATAAGGCGCTGCGGGAACAGAATGTTCTGATCAAGGTGGAAGACGCCGCCGGGTCGCCCTGGTGGGCCTGGGGGCTGAACCTGCTTCCGATTCTGCTGCTGGTGGGCATCTGGATATTCATCATGCGGCAGATGCAGGCCGGCGGGAACAAGGCGATGAGCTTCGGCAAGAGCCGTGCCCGGCTGGTCGGGTCGCAGCAGAAGAAAGTCAGCTTCAAGGACGTCGCCGGAGTGGAGGAAGCCAAAGAAGAGTTGCAGGAAATTATTGAGTTCCTCAAAGACCCGCAGAAGTTCCAGAAGTTGGGCGGTCGCATCCCCAAAGGCGTGCTGCTGGTGGGGCCGCCGGGGACAGGCAAGACGCTGCTGGCGCGCGCCATCGCCGGTGAGGCCAACGTGCCGTTCTTCTCGATTTCCGGGTCGGACTTCGTCGAGATGTTCGTCGGGGTGGGCGCCAGCCGTGTGCGCGACCTCTTCGAGCAGGGCAAGAAGAACGCCCCCTGCATCCTCTTTGTTGACGAACTCGACGCCGTGGGCCGCCACCGCGGCGCGGGCCTGGGCGGCGGGCACGACGAGCGCGAACAGACCCTGAACCAGATGCTGGTCGAGATGGACGGGTTCGATTCCAACGAGGGCGTCATTATGGTGGCCGCCACCAACCGGCCCGACGTGCTCGACCCGGCGTTGCTGCGCCCGGGCCGCTTTGACCGCCAAGTTGTGGTTCCCCGGCCCGACGTGAAGGGGCGCGAAGAGATTCTGAGGGTACATGTCCGGAACGTACCACTGGCGAAGGATGTGGAACTGGCCGTCATCGGGCGCGGGACCCCGGGGTTTTCCGGCGCCGACCTGGCCAACCTGGTCAACGAGGCGGCGCTGCTGGCCGCGCGGCACGAGCAGAGTGAAGTTCTGATGGAGGACTTCGAGCAGGCCAAGGACAAGGTGATGATGGGGGCCGAGCGCCGCTCGATGGTTATCTCCGACGAAGAGAAGCGCAACACAGCTTTCCATGAAGCCGGGCACGCACTGGTAGCCATGCTGGTGCCGGAGGCCGACCCGCTGCACAAGGTGACCATCATCCCGCGCGGGATGGCGCTGGGTGTAACCATGCAGTTGCCGGTGGACGACAAGCACACCTACACCAAGAAATACCTGGAAGGGCGGCTGACCGTCATCATGGGCGGGCGCATCGCCGAAGAGATTTTCCTGGGGCACATCACCACCGGCGCGGGCAACGACTTCGAGCAGGCTACCGAATTGGCGCGCAAGATGGTCTGCGAGTGGGGCATGAGCGAGATGGGCCCGCTGACCTACGGCAAGACCGAGCAGCAGATTTTCCTGGGCCGCGAGATTGCCCAGCACCGCGACTATTCGGAAGATACCGCTATCCGCATCGACAAGGAAGTCAAGAAGATTGTGATGGCGGCCAACGACAAGGCCCGAAAGCTGATTGGGGACAACCGCGGCGCCATGGAGCGGATTGCCGAGGCCCTGCTCGAGCGCGAGGTGCTCGACGGCAAGGATATCCAGCTACTGATCGACGGCAAGCCGCTGCCCGAAAAGGAACGGACCGGACCGCCGCCCACCGAGCCCGCGGTAGCCGAGGAACAGGAAAAGCCGGAGGATGGTACGCCGGGCTTTGCCGGCGGGCCGCCCAAGCCTTCACCGGCGTAGTTTGATAGAGGTCACGCAATGGGGAAGAAGGGCAAAGCCGCTTTCGAGGTCGATTGCCCCCACTGCCAGTCGAAACTGACGGTGGATCCCGGTGTGGAAGCCGTGCTCGAACACGTCCCGCCGCCGGATAAGTCCAAGTTTGACCTCGACGAGCAACTCGCAGGTCTGAGCCAGACTGAAAGCAAGCGCGACGACCTCTTTCAGGAGCAGGTGGCGGCGCAGAAGAAACGCTCCGATTTTCTCGACGCCAAGTTCCGCGACTCTTTTGAGAAGAGCAAGGACGAGCCCGTCGAAAAACCCCTCCGCGACTTTGACCTCGATTAGCGAAACTTGCCGGTGGCCGTAAATTTTCCCACCGCATAATCCTGCGGTGAAGGCTGGGTTGGATTTTCCTGTTCCCCACGAGCCCGGGGATGATAAGCGCAAATATTTCTATAAGATACAGGCTCTGCTAATGAAACTTTAACCATGAGCTAATCGTCTCCTTATACTAACGGGTGCATACTGGCGGCGAACCTCGGGGGGGAGGGTTTTGCCGAGGTATGATGTATGAGTCCGCGCTTCACCGAACTTGGGAGGGCTAACGCAGGAAGCCCGGTCACAAAGGGAGCGATGGAGCACAAGCAGAAGCGCAAGGCTGAGCGCAGGGATGTAAGCTGGACCAGCCGCATACAGTGGGAGCAGGGTGACGAAAGTTACCTGGAAACCGCCATGGTCAAGGTCTTCAGCATGGCGGGGCTCTACTTCGAGTTTGCCGGCGCCATCGAACCCGGCGCCGGTATCGAATGCCTGATCGACATGCCCGCGGAGATGGCTTTCGGGAAAGGTGTGGTCATGCGCTGCCGGGGTGAGGTGGTAAACGTCCGCCCGGTGGAAGGCGACGCCTCGGCCCGAGGCGTGGGGATGCGGACCGACCATTACAGCTTTATCGAAGCTGAGAGCGAGAACGACAAAGAGTCTTTCTAACCGAGTTCCCGGACGGGGACCCTGTTCCTTCTTATCCCTTTTTCCCGCCTTCCCCGCCAAGCCATCGTAAAAGTTCCTCTATAATCATTAAGCAATCTATTTCTGTGGAAGAGGAGGGCGCCGGAGCATGAGTAGCCGGGGCAGGCGAAAATTTGTTCTGCAGATGCCGAGCGGGCGGCTGGTGCTGGGCGAACGCACGCTGGTGATGGGCGTCCTCAACGTTACGCCGGACTCGTTCAGCGACGGTGGGCATTTCTTTGCTCCGCAGAAGGCTGTCCGGCAGGCGCTCGAGATGCAGCGGGCCGGAGCCGACATCCTCGACATCGGCGGCGAGAGTGCGCGGCCCGGCGCGCGCGGGGTTACCGCCGAGGAGGAGTGGCGGCGCATCGAACCGGTGTTCCGGGGCTTAAGCGGGAAGGTCAAAATTCCTATATCCATTGATACGGTCAAGACAGAAGTGGCGGAGAAAGCTTTGAGGGCCGGGGCGCGGATTATTAACGACATCAGCGGGCTGCGGGTAGATACCGGGCTGGCTATGCTGGCGAAGAACAAACGCGTGCCGCTGATACTCATGCACATGCGCGGCACGCCGCGTGACATGCAAAAGAAGCCGTTTGCCAAGAACATCTGGCGGTCGCTGGAGCCGGGCCTGCAGTGGTCCGTCCGGCAGGCTTTGCAGGCGGGGGTGAAGCGCTCTCAACTGGTGATTGACCCCGGCATCGGCTTCGGCAAGACCGCCGCGCAGAACCTGGAAATCCTCCGGGGTTTAAGGCGGTTGGAAAA
>CBDUYQ010000094.1:0-5449 GCA_965371475.1 uncultured bacterium | reverse complement strand
GAAAAAGCAGGTAGCAGAGCGCCGCCGTGGCGAAGAAGCCGAGCGTGATTACAATCTCCAGGATGCCGATTGTCAGCGCTATGCCACGTCCGATTTCCACCATTTCTCTCACAGAAAAGATGAAGTTTTCCCGGTGACTAAAAACATAAGCGCCGGAGACCCATTCGACAGCAAAGATCGAAGGCGTGACCAGCAGGTAACGTTCCAGCCACAGGGCGAAGATCACCAGCGCACTGATGGCGGCCAGCGCCCGCGGGTTTCTCTTCACCGCGCGGCTCAACAAGGCAGAAAACGGAAGCACGAACCCGACAGCCAGCACCGTCCACGACATCGCCGACCAGGGGGCGACGTCGATACGGGTGATGACGTAGCCGGTCTCTTCCGGCAGGTTGCCGTACCAGATGGGCAGGAAGTGCGACCACACCATCCCCATCCAGAACAAACAGAAGCCGAAGAGCAGCTTGCCCAGGTCGTGCAGGCGCGAAGGGGTAATGGCTTCTGTAAGACCCAACTGTTTGCGCAGCAGAACCGTTGCCAGCGCCAGCGCCGCCAGCGCCACGTAGAGGTTCCCGACGAAGTAGTACAGGCCGAAGATGTTGCTGTACCAGTGCGGGTCGAGCGACATCGCCAGGTCGATAGCGATCAGGCTCATGATAAAGGCGTAAGCAATCATCAGGACAGGCGGAATCCAGGCCGGGACGCGGTGGCTGCTATCCGTGGAGGAGCGGAGCGAGTGCTTCACAAAGAGCACGCTCAAGCCGTAGAGAATCAGCAGCCCGAGGCCGTCGCGGGTAAACAGAAACGGGACGTTGAGCCACGCGGCCTTGGCTTCGACGGGTTCGAGAATCCAGGGAAAGAGAACCTCCCGCCCGAAAAAGATGACGATGAAGAGAACAAAAGACACCGGCAGGAACGCCACCCCCGCTTCCGCCAGCCGCCGGATGGGGCCCGCCCACTGTGCTTTGGTGAGCTGCATCAGGGCGGCGAGCACAACCATCGCCTGCGCCAGTCCTGACCAGAAAAGGAAGTTGACCAGGAAGATCGACCAGGCGCGCACCGCATTGGGTTGGGTTACGCTGTAGAGGAAGGCGGCCCCCCCCAGGGCAATCAGCGCCAGCAGGGTTACCAGCAACTTGCGTGGCAGAGATTTCTGCATCTAGTCTTTTCCTTCTTCTTCCAGACTCTTGAGGTAGTTCACCACCTTCCAGGATTCCGCGGGCGAGAGGTGCTCGGCGTAACTCGGCATAAAGACGCTGCCATCGCGAATCTTGGAGTAGATGTACTGCGGCGGGCGCTCGAGCAACAGCGAAGGCGCAGGCATGGGGAACTTGACGCCTACCGGGCCGCTGCCCAGCGCGTCTTCGCCGTGGCAGACGGCGCAGTAAATTCCAAAAAGCTGTCGGCCCTCTTCGAGGGAAGCCGGTGTGGAGGCAGGCCGCGGCGGGTTGGGAATGACCAAGTCGCCGTCCGAGTTACGCAACTCGCCGCCGGTAACCGGCAAAGTGCCGGGGGCGGGTGAGCGCATCACATGCCGGAAGGGTTGCAGAGCCAGTTGCCAGACCATGTCCGTGTTCCAGGGGAAACCCAGCGCGGCGCTGGCGCCGAATATCAGCATTAGTACGCCCAGCAGCAAGACTCGGCGGCCAGTGAAGATAGTGAAGGTTGGCTTAGTTCCCGGCAACTCGAACCTCCTCTGCGCCCGCTCGGCGCAGGATTTCCTGTGCTGCCTCCATTCGATTGGTGCGCTCGTTCCCGCCCACATCTCCCACATGGATACCGAAGCGGTCGTTGCTGAAGCTGGGGTCGTAGTGGACCATCTGGCCGGGGAGTTGTGGCAGCCGGGCGTGAAAGAAGAATCCCGTAACCGCGCCCAGTGCGCCCAGCAGAATGGTCAACTCGAACCCGATGATGACGAAGGCGGGCAGGGAAACAATGGCTTTGCCGCTGGTGCGCAGCGGCCAGTCCAGCGACATGTAAATGGGCATTCCGAAGCCGATAAGGAGTCCGGTGAGTGCGCCGAGTAGAGTCCATAACCGCACGAGGCTTGGACCTTCCTTACTGCCTTCTTCCAGTGCCTCGGTGATTTCGTGGCGCGGGGTGGGCGCATAGATTGTCAGTTCGGCAAAGCCTTCCTGCCGCAGGGCGCGGATGCCGCGGGCGGTGGCGACGGGGTTGGCAAAGAAGGCGAGGACGCCGTTTTGGTTTTCTGCGCTCATGCCGCTGCTCCTTTGCCGGCGCCGGAGTCCACCGGCAAGGTCTCTTTGATTTCGCTCATCGGAACCACCGGCAGCATCTTGGCGAAGAGCAGGAAGAAGAGCAGGAACCAGGCAAAGCTGCCGACGGTGATGGCCACCTCGACCCAGGTGGGCTGGTACACACCCTTGGACCACTCCCACGGCATGTACTCGCTGGCAAGCGAGCCGGTGATGATAATGAAACGTTCCAGCCACATCCCCACGTTGACCAGAATCGAAATTGCAAACAGGGTCTTCAGGTTGGTGCGAATCTTCTTGAAGAAAAACAGCAGCGGGAAGACACAGTTGCAGGCGAACATCACCCAGAAGAGCGGACCGTAAGCGCCCATAGCGCGATACCAGAAGGCGTGGCGCTCGAAGGGGTTGCCGCTATACCAGGCGGTGAAGAACTCCACCACGTAGGAGTAGGTGATGATGAGCGAAGTAAAGATGACCATCTTGGCCACCTGCTCGAAGTGGTGGACGGTGATGTACTCGTCAAGTTTCAGAAGCTTGCGCAGCGGGATGCCGAGCGTGAGCAACATCCCCAGCCCGGAGAAGATGGCGCCGGCGACAAAGTAGGGCGGGAAGATGGTCGAGTGCCAGCCCGGCACGATGCTCATGGCGAAGTCCCACGAGACCACGCTGTGGACGGAAATCACCAGCGGAGTGGCCAGCGCCGCCAGAAAAAGATAGACCGCACCGTAGTGCTTCCACTGCCGGTTCGTTCCCTGCCAACCCAGCGAAAGCGGGCCGTAAATCCACTTGCGCCAGTCGGTGGCGCGGTCGCGCGCGGCGGCAATGTCGGGCAACAGCCCGATGTAGAAGAACAGCGCGCTGACGGTAAAGTAGGTGCTGACAGCGAAGACGTCCCACACCAGCGGCGAACGGAAGTTGACCCAGAGGCCGCGTTGGTTGGGGTAGGGCAGCAGCCAGTAGAAAAACCAGGGCCGCCCGATGTGAATCAGGGGAAAAAGCCCGGCGGTCATAACGGCGAAGACGGTCATGGCTTCGGCAATGCGCGAGATGGCCGTGCGCCAGCGCGCCCGGAAGAGAAACAGGATGGCCGAAATCAGCGTGCCCGAGTGCGCGATGCCGACCCAGAAGACAAAGTTGGTGATGTAAACGCCCCAGCGCATGGAGTGGGCATAGCCCGCCACGCCCAGCCCGGAATAGACCTGATAGAGAAAGGCCAGACCGCCGACAAAGATGAACGACGCCACTACCGCCAGCGTAAGGAGGTAGGCCCGTCCGGGCAGCGCGGTGGCGGCCAGGATGTCGCGGTCCACTTTGTTGTAGGTCATCGTGCTCATAACATTTTTTTAAGAACCCTTCAGAGGTTCGACCGTTACGCGTTTGAGATAGTTCACCGCCGGCTGGGTGTTGAGTTCGCCCAGGACGTGATAGCGGCGCGGGTCGCGCGCCATCCGGGAGACGGCGGATTCCGGGTCGTCGAGGTTGCCGAATACCATCGCCTGGCTGGGGCAGGTCTGCACACAGGCGGGGGCGACTTCGCCATCGAGCACCTTGCGGCCTTCATCCTTGGCGTGGTCTTTGGCCCCGGCGATGCGCTGGACGCAGAAGGTGCATTTTTCCATCACGCCTTTTGTGCGCACGGTAACGTCCGGGTTCAGTTGCAGGTTCAGGGGTTCCGCCCATTCGTAGTCGAACCAGTTGAAGCTGCGGACCTTGTAGGGGCAGTTGTTGGAGCAGTAGCGTGTGCCCACGCAGCGGTTATAGACCTGCACGTTGAGCCCCTCGTCGTTGTGGTAGGTGGCATAGACCGGGCAGACCGGCTCGCAGGGAGCGTTGTCGCACTGCTGGCACATCATCGGCAGGAAGACCGTTTGGGGTTCATCTTCGTGCTCAGCGTAATAGCGTTCGATGCGCAGCCAGGCCAGGTCGCGCCCTTTGGCGGTCTCTTCCGGCCCGGCAAAGGGAATGTTGTTCTCGGCGTAGCAGGCGGCGACACAGGCGTTGCAGCCGGTGCAACCGTTCAGGTCAATGGCCATCCCCCAGCGGTAGTCCTTGTGCTCGTGGCCGGCGTACATGTCGGGATGTTTTTCTTCTGCCTTTTCGGGTTTGCCGGTGAGTGCGGCCAGCGGAACAAACTGGGCGATTTCGCGGCCCATCTGGGTATCGACGCCCACATCGGCCAGCAGTTTGTGGCGGCCGGTCTTTTGGATGCCCACTCGCTGCGAATACCAGCGCAGCCCGCCGGAGGCTTCTTCCGGCTGGGGGGGAAGCAACTTGAAAGGGTTGGCGCCGCGGTTATCGGCATAGCGCCCGAAGTTTGTATGGCCCTGTCCAATCTGGACAGCTACGGCGCGGCGGTGAATTCCTTTGGAGTGCAGCACGGGCAGTTCGATGACGCCATGATTGGAGGAGAGGGTAACGACCTCGCCTTCTTCCAGCCCCAGCGCATGGGCGGTGTCGGGATGGATTTCCGCCCAGTTGTCCCAGGCGGCTTTGGTCATGGCATCGGGGACTTCCTGCAACCAGGGCCGGTTGGCGCCGCGTCCGTCGTAGTAGTGCAGCGAGGGATAGACAATCAGATCGAAGGCGTCTTCGTTGGGCCCTTCCCGTTGCACTTCGGTAAAGGAGAGTGCGTCTGCCCCGGAACGCCCGGATGCCGCCCAGCGGACAGTCACCGGTTTGGCGCTTTGCCAGAACCCGCCGCGACGCAATGCTTCTTCCCAGAAGATATTGAAGTCCTTTTGGGGAGCAGCCCGGGTTTGCAGTTCACGCCAGGCGTCTTGCAGATAGTCGTGGAAGTCATCACGGGAGAATTTGATTGATTGGGTTGTGGCGGATTTCACCTGTGAAGCAACGGAAAGGAGGGTGTCCCCGATGGCCCGCGTGTCATAGAGGGGCCGCATGGCCGGTTGCAGCAAACCGTGGACGCCGGCGCGCGGCTCGAAGTCGCCCCAGGATTCGAGCGGGGTGTTCGAGGGCAGAACCAGGTGCGCTTGCGAAGAGGTCTCGTCAAGCACGGAAGAGAAACTGACGATGAAGTTTACTTTTTTTGCCAGGCTGGCGAACCAGTTGTCCGGTTGCGGAGTAGTGAAGGCCGGGTTGATGTCGTAAAGCAGCAGCAAATCGATCTCGTCGTTGCCGATGCGGCGGTTCAGTTCGGCCATATCGGAGTAGGCGGCCGCTTTGTCCCACGCAGACTCGCCGGTGAAAATAACGGTGCGGCCAAGGTTGCCGCAGAC
>CBDUYQ010000093.1:0-5453 GCA_965371475.1 uncultured bacterium | reverse complement strand
CACGCCGCGTAACTCTTCGGTCATCCCGTCGGAGACCTTGCGGAACTTCTGGCTGTAATGCTGGATGAAGAACTCGGCCAAAGGCAGGATGTCGGCCTTGCGTTCGCGCAGCGGCGGGATGTGTACGGAGATGACCGAGAGACGGTAGTAAAAGTCTTCCCGAAAGCTTTTCTCCTTGACCGCCAGATCCAGGTCGCGGTTGGTGGCGGCAATCACCCGCACATCGACGGTCAGGTCTTTGAGGCCGCCGACCCGGCGGAAGGTCTGGTCTTCCAGCACGCGCAGGAGCTTGGCCTGCAAAAAAGGGGAAAGCTCGCCAATCTCGTCGAGAAAGAGCGTCCCGTGGTCGGCCATCTCAAACAGTCCGCGCTTCATCTGCTTGGCGTCGGTGAAGGCGCCTTTCTCGTGCCCGAAGAGTTCGGACTCCAATAAGGTTTCCGGAATGGCCGAGCAGTTCACCACAACAAAGGGTTTTTCCGAGCGGTTGGACTCGTAGTGCAACACCTTGGCCACCAAATCCTTGCCGGTGCCGCTCTCGCCGGTAATCAGGATGGTGCGGGCTTCGCTGCGCGCCACCTTGAGAGCAAAGACCATCAGTTCGCGGGTCATCTTCGACTCGCCGATCACCTCGCGGTACCCGGACCGCTTGCGGACCTCCGTGCGCAGGCTGTGCACCTCCGTGCGCAAGGCGGTGGCTTCCAGCGCGTTGGTGAGGGTGACGTTGAGCTCGTCGAAGTCGAGCGGTTTCGAGACAAAATCGTAAGCGCCGAGCTTGATGGCCGCCTTGACGTCATCGAGTTGCGGGTCGGCGGTCATCATCAGGACGGTGGAGGTGATGCCGGCGTCCTTCCAGTCGGCCAGCAGTTCAATTCCGCTGCGGCCGGGCAGACGGACGTCAAGCAGCACCGCCTGCGGGTGCTCCTCCTGCATGACCTTGTCCGCTTCTTCCGTGTCCGCCGCAACCACCACCGGATACCCCTGCTGTTCGAAGTACTGCTCGAGCGAAGAACGCACCAGCTTTTCGTCGTCCACGACCAGAATTTTGGGCTTGGTTGCCATCCTGTATTTCCTTACGCCTCGCCCCGCAGCCGGGCATCGAGGACTTTGGCTTGCTCCAGTGTCTGCTGCAAAACCTCTCTGTCCTCCGCCGTCAGGTCGGTGGTTTCCCGCAGAACATGCACGGCCGCCAAAATACCGGCCAACTGGTTGCGCAGGTCGTGCCGCTGTTCGCGGCTGAGTTTGTCACCCGGCGACCGGAGCAACTCTTCGGAGAAGGCGTTCAGTTCACGCCCGAGTTCCCCTTCCAGCCCCGGCGCCTCTGCGAACCCAACCCGAACGGCGCCGCCGGACTGCAACTGCGCAAATGCTTCTTGCAATTCCACCGCCCAACTCATCCGACTTCCTCACGGCACAAACTTTGTTCTTGTCCCGGCAGCCGTAGTGCTATCATTGGCTTTCCATTATGACGCGGGGCACTACCCGGAGCAAGCAGCCATGGGCGTAAACCTGGAAGAGTTGAAACGCTACGTCGATTTCACCGAGGAGGACGCCCAACACCTCGTGGAAATCGGCCCCCGCCTGGAACCACATTTCCCCGCCCTGGCCGACCTGTTTTACGAACGCATCCTGAACGATCCGGAAGCCTCCAGCATCTTTACCGGCAGCGAGCAGTTGCAGCGTCTGCATGGCACCTTGCAGACGTGGGTCCGCGGTGTTTTCGCTGGCCGCTACGACGGCGCCTATGCGCAGGAGCGCGACCGCATCGGCGAAGTCCACGTCCGATTGGGAGTGCAGCAAAAGCACGTCATCGGTTCGATGAACATCGTCCGCTCCTTCCTCTTGCAGGCCGTCAACCGCGAAGTGCCCGATCTCCAGCAGGCCAGCCGCTTCAAACACGCCATCAACAAGATTCTCGATATCGACCTGAACCTGATCTGCGAGTCCTACTTCGACGCCAGCGTGCGGGAACTGCGCGCGCTCAACAAACGCCTGGAGGACGCCAACCTGGAGCTGGCCGAACTGAGCCGCGTGAAAGACGACTTTCTCGCCCACACCTCGCACGAGTTGCGCACGCCGCTCAATTCCATCCTCGGCTTTACCCGGCTGATCCTCGACGGCTTCTGCAAGAACGAAGACGAAGAACGCGAGTTGATGCGCGATGTTTATGACAGCGCCCAGCACCTGCTCACCATCGTCAACGACATCCTCGACGTCGCCCGCATCGAAGCCGGCAAACTCAAGCTCAACCCGGAGGAGGTCGCGCTCCGTCCCCTGCTCGACCAGGTGATGGCGGTAGTGGCCGTGCAGGCCGAAGCTAAAAAGCTCAAACTGGTGGACGAAACCCTCGACCAGGAACTGCCCGCCGTGGTGGCCGACAAACACCGGGTGCGGCAGATTCTCATCAACCTGCTCGGCAACGCCGTCAAGTTCACCGACGAAGGCTGGGTCACGCTGCGCGCCCGGCCCGACCGCGCCCACGGCCACCTTCTCTTTGAAGTGCAGGATACCGGCGTTGGCATTCCGCCCGGCAAGCAGGCGAAATTGTTTGAAAAATTTACCCAGGTCGATTCCAGTTTCACCCGCCGCCACGGTGGCAGCGGCCTGGGGCTGGCCATCTGCCGCCGCCTGGTGGAGATGATGGGCGGGCGCATCGAACTCGAAAGCCGCGGCGAAGGCGCTGGCACCACCGTCCGCTTTACGCTTCCCCTGGCCGTGCTACCCAGTCGAAACAGGTGAACCCATGGCCACCGTCCTGATCGTGGAAGACAACGAATTAGTCGCAAAGTTTTATACGCTGGCGCTCGAACGCGCCGGCGGTATCAACGTCCTGCGTGGCCGCAGCGGCGACGAAGTAATCGATTTAGCCCGCAACGGAACGGTGGACCTGGTTCTGCTCGACATTTCGCTGGCGGAGTTCACCTGCCAGGGCCGGCAAGTGGACGGACTCGAACTCGCCCGGCTCCTCAAAGACGACCAAGCCTCCCGTGCCATCCCCATCCTGCTGGCCACCGCCCACGCCATGGAAGGCGACCGCGAGAAGTTCCTGGCCACCTCCGGCGCCGACGGCTACCTGCAAAAACCCATCTACGAGCCGCAGGTACTGGTGGAAAAAGTCCGCTCACTGCTAGCCAAGGGTGCAGACACACCTGGCCCAACTTGAGCCTGAGTGGGCCAGCTAAACCTGCGGCAGTTGCTCCAAGTGACCCTTCACTTGGGCGATAAAGCCCACGCCCGCGAAACTTTTCCCACCGCACCTCATCCCCTTAGCCGAACGCAGCGGCTTTAACTCATTTTTCTTGAGACATTTGCGAGACCTTACAACGGTTGGGGCACTGCGGCACGCCACTTGCTTCCCCTGCAGGGGGAAGAAAGGCACGGCGATGAACGACGAGAAACCCAGAATCCTTCTGGTAGGCTCACCCGCTGCCTTCGAGTACCTTTTCGACCTCGTCGAGCAGCAGAATCTCTACATCGTCGATTGCGCCTCCACCACCAAGACGGCGCGCTTTTTCCTTCGCCGGTTCCCGGACGTGATAGTTCTGCACCTTCCCGAAGATCCGGTGGAACGCGTGCGGCGGCTCGAATGGATGGAGCATATTAAGGGCCAGGCTCCGGTGGTCATCTATTCCGACCAGTGCGACGTCAAGGATTATCTGAATGCCATGGAGCGGGGTGCTTTCGACTGCCTCACCTTGCACTCGTCCCGGGAAGAAATCCTCCGGGCACTGGCGAACGCGGTCCGCTGGCGCAACCGCACGGCGGCTTGACCTTTGTTCCGGCAGAGGCCCGGCGGCAAGTTTACTTTGAGGGGGAACAAATGACCGCGGCAGTCAGGTCGGTTCCGGCGGTGACATTATGGGGGCTGCTAGCCTTTGCACTGACCGGTTCCGGCCTCCCCCTCAAAGTTTATGCAGCTCAGGATCTCGCCTGCACCGACTGCCACGATACCGTCCAGCAGGAATCCTTTGATTCCAGTGTCCACGGCTTCTTTTCCTGCACGGACTGTCACGCCGGCGCGGAAGAGTTCCCGCACGCCGCCGGAACCCGCCAAACTGACTGTGCCGCTTGCCACGACGAAGCGGTGGAAAGTTACCGCAACGGTATCCACGGACAGGCCCGCGCGCATGGCAATGACAAGGCCGCCAGTTGTTCGGACTGCCACGGCGACATCCATGCCATCACGCTTCACACGGAAGAAACTTCTTCCGTCCACTGGACCCACCTGGCCGAAGCCTGCGCCCGTTGCCACGCCAACCCGGAAAACTTTCCGCAAGCACACTTTTCGCTGGCCCGTCCGGTGGAAGCCTATCTCTCCAGCGTCCACGCCCGCAGCGTAGCCCAGGGGAACCGCGCCGCCGTCTGTTCCGACTGTCATTCCAGCCACGCCATCTTCCCGGCCGCCGATCCGCGCTCGACCGTTTTTCACCGCACCGTGCCGCAGACCTGCGCCGCCTGTCACGAAGAGATTGCCGCCACCTTTGCGGAGAGCGTCCACGGACAGGCCGCCGCCCACGGCGTGCGCGAAGCTCCGGTCTGCACCGACTGCCACGGCGAGCACAAAATTCTTTCGCACTTCGAACCCGGCTCGCCCGTCTTCCCCAGCAACATTCCCCGGCAGACCTGTGGCCGCTGCCACGCCGACGTCCGGCTGACGGAAAAGTTCGGCCTGCCCGGCGACAAGGTGCCCGCCTACGAAGACACCTACCACGGCCTCGCCTCGCGTCTGGGCGTGCAAACCGTCGCCAACTGCGCCTCCTGCCACGGTGTACACGACATCCAGCCTTCGAGCGATGAACGTTCGCACATCTACCCCGCCAACCTGGCGCAGACCTGCGGACAGTGTCATCCCGGCGCGGGCAAGCGGTTTGCCATCGGCGTGGTTCACATTGTCGCCAGTGAACACGCCTCGGGAGTGGTCTACTACGTCCGGCTGCTCTACCTGCCGCTGATCTATCTGACGATTGCATTAATGGTGCTGCACAACCTGCTCGATTTCCTTCGGAAACTAAAACTCCGTCCGGAACTTTTTCCCCACTCGCTGACGGCAACCCTAAAACCGCAGGAGCGCATGATGTTCGGCTTCCGCCTGGCGCACTGGCTGGTGATGGCGTCTTTTCCCGTGCTGGTCTATACCGGCTTCGCGCTCAAGTACCCGGAAGCCTGGTGGGCGCAACCCGTCGCAGTGTGGGAAGCTGACCTGGGTCTGCGTGGCTGGCTGCACCGCATCGCCGGAGTTGTGCTGCTGGCGTCTATTGCTATGCACTTCATCCATTTGTGGAGAAACAAACGCGCGTGGCAATGCATTAAAGGGATGCGGCCCGGCCGGGAAGACTTCCGCGAATTGAAGCATCGTTTGCTTTACTACTTTGGACGTAAGAAACGACCACCCGCCGGGGTGAAGCTCGGCTACATTGAAAAGGCCGAATACCTGGCCTTTCTCTGGGGCATGGCCA
>CBDUYQ010000092.1:0-5467 GCA_965371475.1 uncultured bacterium | reverse complement strand
TGGTTGTTGAAAAGATGCTTCCCCTCGTTGCCGAAAAAAAACTGGCGGAGTTCTGTGATGTGTTTGTCGAGCGCGGCGCGTTCTCCGTGGCACAGGCCCGCAAAATATTGTCTGCCGCGCGGGCACTGGGGCTTGAGCCCCGCCTGCATACCGAACAGCTTTCCCGTACTGGCGGGACAAAACTGGCCGTCGAGATGGGAGCGGTGAGCGCGGACCACCTCGAACAGGTCAACGGCAATGACATCCGCGCCCTGGCTGAATCTGAAACCATCGCCACGCTTCTGCCCGGCGCCGTGTTCCACCTCGGCAAGGACAGCTACCCGCCCGCCCGCAAGCTGATTGCCGCCGGCGCCGCGGTGGCGCTGGCAACGGACTTCAATCCCGGCACCTCGCCTTCGGTCTCAATGCCGATGATGCTCTCTCTGGCTTGCAACCAGATGCGCATGACTCCGGCCGAGGCGATTACGGCCGCCACCATCAACGGGGCCCATGCCTTGAAGCGGGCTGACCGGCTCGGCTCCCTCCAACCCGGCAAGCAGGCCGACCTCTGCGCCTTTGAGGTTTCCGATTACCGGGAAATACCCTATTATTTCGGTATGAACCTTTGCCGCCTGACAGTGAAGCGGGGAGAGATTATTTATGACGCCCAAGACTGAAACCGACAACAAGCGCCCGCTCGATTTCCACCGCTGGCTGCAATCGCTCGGCATGAACCCCAGCCGCCGCCGTCCGCTGGGCCGGCAGGCCGCCCTGCTGATGGACTACCGCGCTTACCTGGAACGCACCGTCGGCAAAGAGGCTGCGCAAACTTGGGCGGCAAAATACGCTCCGAAATCCGAAGCGGCCGAGTCCTCAGGAGAATAGATAAGTGTCCGGCACACTGGTTGAATGCGTTCCCAACTTCAGCGAAGGGCGGGACTCCGTCAAAGTCGACGCCATCGTCGCGGCCCTGCTTTCGGTCCCCGGCGTGGCCCTGCTCGACCGCGAAATGGACACCGACCACAACCGCTGCGTGATTACCCTGGTCGGACCGCTGGAAGCCGTGGGAGAAGCGGCGTTGCGCGGCGCCGGCAAGGCTGCTGAACTTATCGACCTGACCAAACAGGAGGGGGCGCACCCGCGCATCGGCGCCACCGATGTAATTCCGTTTATCCCGATTGAGGGCGTGAAGCTGGCCGATTGCGTGGAGATGGCGAAACAGGTGGCGGAGCAACTCTGGCAGCGGTACCAAATCCCGGCTTACTTGTACGAAGCCGCCGCCACGCGGCCCGAACGCACCAACCTGGAAAACATCCGCAAGGGGCAGTTCGAAGGCCTGCGCGACGAAGTAGAGACCAACCCGGACCGCGCGCCGGACTTCGGCGAAGCCAAGCTGCACCCCACGGCGGGCGCCACGGTGGTCGGCGCGCGCAAATTCCTGATTGCCTACAACGTCAACCTCAACACGCCGGACATCAGCATTGCCAAAAAAATCGCCAAGGCGGTGCGGTTCTCCTCCGGCGGGCTGCGCTTCGTTAAAGGCATGGGGGTGGACCTGAAGGCGCGCAAACTGGCGCAGGTTTCCATGAACCTGACCGACTACGAAAAGACCCCCGTATTCCGCGCCTTTGAAATGGTCAAGCGCGAAGCGGCCCGGTATGGGGCCATTCCCGTGGGCAGCGAAATCGTCGGCCTTATCCCCAAGCGCGCACTGGAAGCCACCAGCGATTTCTATCTGCAACTGGAAGACTTCGACCCGCAGCAACAGATTCTGGAAAACCGGCTGGCGGCTGTCATGGCCGAGCAAAGCGGCCGCGGGCTGGCCTCGCTGGTTGAAGGGTTTGTCCGGGCGGTGGCGGAGCCCACCGCGACGCCGGGGGGCGGTTCCTGTGCAGCCCTTTCCGGCGCACTGGCAGCTGGGTTGGGGCAAATGGTGGCGTCCCAGTCCGCCAAGAAAAAGTCGCTGGCCGAGCACAAGGACACACTTGCCGGCCACGCTGACCGGCTGGGCGCATTGCGCCAGCAGCTTACGACGGCGATTGACAACGACGCGGCCGCGTTCGATGCAGTCATGGCCGCCTTCAAGCTGCCCAAGTCGAGCGCTACGGAAAAGAGAGAACGCCAGGAAGCTATCGAGAAGGCCACCCGGGGCGCCACCGAGGTCCCGCTAGAGGTCGCGCAGGCCGCCGCAGAGGCCCTGACCATTCTCGCTGACCTCGAACCGATTTCCAGCCCGTCGATGGCCTCCGACCGCAAGACCGGAATGGCGCTGGCTGTGGCCGCCATCCGGGGGGCGCTGGAAAACGTCGCCATCAACCTCGACGGGCTGCCCGACGACGAGTTCAAAAAACAGGCGCAGGGGCAAACCCGCGAGATGGAAACCCGCATCCAAGAGTTTGTTCAAGTATGAAACGCCTAACGCCACTCATCGGTATCCTCTGTGCCCTGCTGCTTACCGGGTCACTTGCCGGGACCAGTTCTTTGCGCAGCGACATGCTGGCGCTGATTCCCGCCACGGTGGGCGAGGTCGCCTACATCGACCTGCAGGAGGTCCGCCGCTCGACGCACTACGCCATGATTAAGCAGCGGGTGGTGCCGGAGCGGTTCGGGGAATTTGAACGGTTCGTCCGCGTGCTGGGCGTCGATGTGGATACGGACCTGGACTGGCTGGCCTGGGGGCTGATTTCCACCGGCGAAGGCGTCTCCGACGAGTTGTTCTTCGGCATCGTGCAAGGGCGCTTCGACGAGGACCGGATCCAAAGTTATTTTTCCACTTACGAACTTCCCACTGTGGACTATGAGGGGCAGACGCTCTATCTCTACGGAGAAAGCGATTCGGAAAACAGTTACGCGCTCACCCTGTTCGACCGCTCCACCGGCGCCTTCGGCACCCGCCAGAGCCTGGAATACCTGCTGGACACGCGCAACAACCTCCACCCCAACCTCCACCAGAATGCGGACTTCTCCAAGAAAATCAGCGAGGTCAACGGGCGCACTCCAATCTGGGTGGTAATGGACAGCCAGTACACTCGCCTGGCCATGAGCCAGTTGCTGCCGGAGCTGGCCAAGTTTGAAGAGTTCGCCGTTGTGGCCGACCGGCTCCGTTTTTCGCAGTTGCGTATGACTTTGCTGCGCGACGCCGCCATAAATTTTGCAGTGCAGTGCGAGCAAGCCGCCGACGCACAAACTTTGTCCTTCCTGCTACAGACAGGGTTGACCGCCCAGGGCTGGCAGTCGGAGGAGGAGGCGCCGGAGCTAAGCGCAGTACTTAGCCGTGCCGACGTCCGCAGCGTTGGCAACACGCTCCGCGTGGCCCTGGTGGCACGGGAAGCGGAACTCCGCACCCTCCTGACCAAACCAATTAAACTTTTTCAGTAGGGATTTTTCTTGAAGCAGTCAGTCCGGCAGCGGGCAGGCCAGTTCCCGCAGCGCCTCTTCTTCGTCCTCGTAAAGGTTCAGGATTTTATCGAGCCGGACCAATTCGATGACATTGCGGACCGAAGGGGTCAGCCCGTATAACCCGAAGGCCACCTTGCCCGCCTGGGTTGCTTTCAGGCCTTCGACCAGAACGGCGATGCCGGAACTGTCCAGGTATTTAACTTCCTGCAGGTTGACTACCACGGCAATTTTTGCCTTCTCCATTGCCGCCTGCAACTGTTCGCGGAGTCCCTGGCCGGTCTCGAAGGTTACCTGGCCTTTGACGTCCAGGATTACCGCTTTGCCGCGTTCGCGGAGAGTGACTTGCACCGATAGTTCCTCTAGTAAATTTGGTTGGCCCAAACGGTATCCGGCAGCCGCCCCGAACCTTTACCGGATAATATCGTCCTCGACCTTATACTCGCACGCTTCGCGGCAGTCGAAGCAGTACATAAGTCCGTCGCCGCACAACCGGACGCCGTCCGGGTTCTGGCACAGCGAACAATACTTGCTGCACTGACAATTCTCTTCCGGCTGGTCGCATTGCGAACACAAAAACCTTTTTTCCGCCATCGATACTCTCTCCGTATCTGCCCGGTTCAATATACTGCCACCCCCCCTCCCGCTGCAAGCAGGACCATGCATCACAGTCGCAGGGCCATTCTTGACCGCCCTCAGACCCTATGTTACTTTGGCCTTTTCACCCGGCAACGGAGCTTTCATCCACTCATGGAAACCCAGATAATTCCGCGCAAGACTGCCCTGAATTCCGTCCACCGGGCGCTCAAGGGGAAAATGGTGGACTTCGCCGGGTGGGACATGGCCGTAGAGTACAGCGGCATCATCACCGAACACTTGGCCGTCCGGCAGGCAGCAGGGCTGTTCGACGTGAGCCACATGGGCGAGATCAACATCCGGGGCCCGAAGGCATTGGGACTTGTGCAGCAGGTTACCTGCAACGACGCTTCCCGTCTGGCTGTGGGCCAGGCGCAGTACTCCGCCCTGCTCACCGGGCAGGGCACGTTCGTGGACGACATCATCGTCCACAAGTTCTCTGACACTGAGTATTTTCTCTGTGTAAATGCCGGGAACCGAGAGAAGGATTTTCTGCATATCCAATCGCAGAACCAGCACGACGCTGAAGTGACAGACGTGGGGGATGACTATACCCAACTGGCGCTGCAAGGGCCGCTGGCAGTAGAAATTTTGCAGCCACTCTCCTCCGTGGACCTGAGCGGGATCAATCGCTATTGGTTTGCCTTGGGAAAGGTGAACAACGTTGACTGTCTCATCGCCCGCACCGGCTACACCGGCGAAGACGGTTTCGAACTCTACTTCGCCCCCGAACATTCCGAAAAGATATGGACGGCCTTGCTGGAAGCCGGCCAACCCAAGGGGTTAATCCCCGCCGGTCTGGGCGCTCGCAACACTTTGCGGCTGGAGGCCGGTTACGCGCTCTACGGACACGAGATTGACGACACCACCACCGTGTGGGAAGCGCGGCTGGGCTGGATTTGCAAAATGAACAAGGGCGGTTTTACCGGCCGCGAGGCATTGGCCAAACAAAAGGAAAGCGGTCTTACGCGCCGTCTGGCCGGGTTTGAGATGCGTGGCCGGGGCATTGCCCGCGACGGCTACCCTGTTTCTTATGAGGGGAAAGAGGTGGGGCATGTGACCACCGGAAGCCCTGCGCCGTGGCTCAAGAAAAACATCGGGATGGCCTATGTGCCTCTTGAAATCACGGAGCCCGGCGCCAAGATACAGATTGGCATTCGCAAATCACAGGTGGAAGCGGAGGTTGTTCCCCTCCCGTTTTACAAACGCTCCTGAGCGGCCTGCGGAGCTACTCGCACCAAAGGAGACACCCTATGTACCCGGCAGAGTACCGTTACAGTAAAGAGCATGAATGGATTAAAGTCGAAGGCGACACCGCCACCGTAGGGATTACCCACTACGCGCAGGAGAAACTCGGCGACGTGGTGTTTGCCGAACTCCCCGAGGCAGGCACATCCTTTGACGCCAACCAGTCCTTCGGGACGGTCGAGTCGGTCAAGGCTGTCTCGGACGTTTA
>CBDUYQ010000091.1:0-5487 GCA_965371475.1 uncultured bacterium | reverse complement strand
GCCGCTCCGCCCCAGGCGCCGTCGGCGTGGAGCCACAAGCCTTCCTGCTCCGCTACGTCGGCGATTGTCGCAACGGGGTCGATGATGCCCGCGGCGGTGGTCCCCAGCGTGGCCACCACCAGGAACGGCGCGCGGCCCTGGCGTTTGTCCTGCTGGACCTGCTGGCGGAGCGCCTCTGTATCCATCCGCAGGGCGTCGTCGGTCGGGATAGTAACGACGGCACGGGAACCGAGCCCGGTGAGGCGGGCGGTCTTCTTGAAAGTATCGTGCGATTCGCGGGTGACGTAGAGGACCGGCTGCGCCGGAAGGGCGCGAGCACCCTCTTCGGCATACTCGGGAAAGTGTTTAACCAGGGCGGTGAGCACGGCGGTGTGGTTGGCCTCCCAGCCGCCGTTGCAGAGTGCGCCGTCAATGCTTCCCGGCGGGTAGCCAAATTTTTGACCGAGCGCGTGAACCACGTGGCGGTCCACCTCCGCCGCCCAGGGGCTGTGGCTCCAGGCGGCCAGTTGCGGGTTGAACCCGGCGGCGAGAGTTTCCGCAGCAATCCCCATGGTGGTGGGGGCCGGGTTGAACATGCCGAAGTAACCCGGATGGGAGACATGCAACTGGTTCTCCCACAGGTTGCGGACGGTAAAGTCGATGGCCTCCGAGGGCGCGACCGGCGTTTCAAAGTCATAGGCGGCCAGCTCCGAGCGGAGTTTGGCCGGGTCGAGTGGCGGCGAAACACGCGCCTGGCCGACGCCCTCGGTGTATCGCTCGACGGCCTCCTGGACGGCGCGCCAGAGCTTGTCGCGTTCTTTCTTTTCGAGTAAGAGCATAGTAGTAATTATTACCGCCAGTTCGCTTTTTCGTGAAGCGCCAATTTGGTCTTTCCGTTTATCGCTTGTAAGGATAGCCTCCGGCGGCCGAGAAATTCCAGTTGTTTTGCGGCCTGTGTTTGGCTTCCTCGCTCCGAAGCCTGCCGAAGAGTTGGACGAATTTTTTTGGCGACAGTGGTACACTAAATCTTCCGATGGAACGGGCGGCAAGCTGCGTTCCACGGATACCCTTTGGGGGAGTTTTCCGGATGCGATATGACAATATTCTCGACGCCGTAGGGCGTACGCCGCTGGTTCGCCTCAACCGCCTGACCGACGGGATGAAGGCGCAGGTCTACGCCAAAGTGGAATACATGAACCCGGGCGGCTCGGTAAAAGACCGCATCGCCATCACCATGATTGACGAGGCCGAGCGCACCGGAAAGATTAAGCCCGGCGGCACCATCATCGAGGGGACCAGCGGCAACACCGGCATGGGGCTGGCGCAGGTGGCCGCCGTCCGCGGCTACAAGCTGATCTTTACGATTACCGACAAGCAGTCCAAGGAGAAGGTGGACCTGCTCAAGGCCTTCGGGGCGGAGGTTATCATCTGCCCCACGGCCGTCCCCCCGGACGACCCCCGCAGCTACTACTCGGTGGCCAAGCGGCTGAGCGAGGAGATCCCCAATTCGGTCTATCCCAACCAGTACGATAACCCCATGAACCCGGAGACCCACTATCGAACCACCGGCCCGGAAATTTGGGAGGACACGGAAGGCAAAATCACCCACTTTGTAGTAGGTCTGGGGACGGGCGGGACCTGCACGGGAACCGCTAAATACCTGAAGGAAAAGAGCCCCGATATCCAAATCGTGGGGGTGGACCCGATCGGATCGCTCTATTATGAGTTTTTCAAGACTGGCCGGGTGGGTCAAGCCTCTACTTATGTAGTAGAAGGAATCGGAGAGGACATCTTTCCCACCACCATGGACTTCTCTGTCTTGGACGACGTCCTGCAGGTGACCGATAAGGACTCCTTTGTCTATGCTCGCAAACTGGCGCGGCAGGAAGGGCTTTTCACCGGTGGATCGGGCGGCTCGGCCGTCTGGGGGGCGCTCGAAGTGGCCGGCAAACTTGGCAAGGATGGGCTGGTGGTTGTGCTACTCCCCGATACCGGGACGCGGTACCTCAGCAAGGTTTTTAACGACGACTGGATGCAGCTTAACCGCTACCTGGAAGTGGAGGTGGAACTGACCGCCGACGACCTGGTGCGGACTAAGAACGGCTCCGGACGTGAGTTGATCTCCGTGGCCGGCTATCAAACCGTCCACCACGCCCTGCACGTCATGCAAGAAAAGGACATCTCGCAAGTGCCGGTCTTCGAGGAAGGCGAACCAGTCGGGTCCATCTACGAAGACGATATCCTCAAGCAGGCCCTGCAGGGGCGCGACCTGCGCAAGATTCAGGTCCACGAGGTAATGGGCAAGCCTTTCCCTATCGTCCCGGCCAATACCCCGGTGGAACAGCTTACCGAAATGATGGCGGCCGGCAACCCGGCGGTGTTCGTGGCGCTGGGGGAGAAGAAATTTGATATTGTCACCAAGTACGACATCGTCCGCGGCATCGCCCGCGTGACCGATAACGCCGGATAGCCGGATATATGGTGGGCGGCCCCCTCCAGCCCGAAACCCTCCGTCGCGAACTTGAACCCTACGCCCCCGGCCTGAGCGACGAGGCCCTGCAAAAACTCTCCGTCTATCTCGACCTCCTGCTGCGCTGGAACCGGCGCATTAACTTGACCGCCATCCGGGAGCCGCTGCGCGCCGCCCGGGAACTCTTCGGCGAGTCGCTCTACCTGGCACAGATACTTCCGCTTCGGGGCAGGTTAATCGACGTCGGTACAGGAGGGGGATTTCCCGGGTTGGCAGTGAAACTCGTAGCGCCGGATCTTGCTGTTACACTGATCGATTCCAACCGGCGCAAGTGCGCCTTTCTGAAAGAGGTGGTCCGGGAGTGCGGTTTTACGGATGTGGAGGTTGTGCCGGAGCGGTTCGAGGTGTGGGTAGGGAGGAAGCCCGAGCGGGGGGATTTAATTACCACAAGAGCAGTAGATTCAAATCCCCAATTCATCGACTCCTTGGCCGATATCGCCAAGCAAGGGGCCGTTTTTACAACTACAGATGTAGTCAATAAGCTCCGGGGGGCCTGCAAGGCCTGGACTTGGAGGGAGAGCTTTCTCCTGCCGGGAGGAGATATCCGGCTTGTTCTGCTCGGAAGGCCACTACATAAATAAATTGTTATGTAAATATAAGAAAACAATAGATATATTTTAATAAGACGCAACATATTTAATAAACATACACATATAAGCAATAAAATTTGTTTCACGTGAAACATTTACTTGACATTTGTACACGTTTTACCATAAATTACTATCCATAAGCTGATTTGGAGGTTTTGTGGGTAAGGTCATAGCCATCGCCAACCAGAAAGGCGGAGTTGGCAAAACAACCACCAGCATCAACCTGGCAAGTTCCCTTGCCTCCTCTGGACGAACCACACTGCTGATTGATTGCGACCCGCAGGCGAATTCCACCGCCAGCCTTGGTTTTCCCCGCGATCCGGCCCGGCGGTCGATCTACCACGCGCTTACTATGGGTGTTTCGCTGGAGTCGATCAAACTGCCAACGCCCGTGAAGGACTTGGAGCTGGTTCCTTCCGACAAGAACCTGGTCGGGGCCACCGTAGAACTGGTCGCAATGGATGAGCGTGAATACCGCTTGAAAAAGGCCCTGGAAAGCGTTCGCGAGGCTTACCAGTACATTGTGCTGGACTGCCCGCCCACACTCGATATTTTGACCGTGAACGCCCTGGTGGCGGCTGATTCGGTCCTGGTGCCTATCCAGTGCGAATACCTCGCGCTGGAGGGCGTCACCGAGCTTATTGACACCCTGATGCGCATCCGCCGGGCCTTGAACCCCAAGCTGTCCATCGAGGGGATACTCCCGACCATGTACGATGAGCGCACCACGCTCTCGCGCCAGGTGGTGGCCGACCTGAGGGACTTCTTCGGCGGCCAGGTCTTCTCGACCGTCATCCCGCGCAACGTCCGGCTGGCCGAAGCCCCCAGCCACGGCAAGCCGGTCTCGCTCTACGACCCGGCGTCGCGCGGCGCCCGCAGCTATGAAGATCTTGCCAAGGAGGTAATCGCCAATGGCTCGACAAGCCTTGGGCAGAGGACTGAGCGCCTTACTGCCTGAACTCGAAGGGGACACCCAACCCGAAGCAGCACAACCAGCCGTCGTCAGCACAACGGGACTGACCGAGTTGCCGCTGGGCTTGGTGGATGCCTCGCCCTATCAACCCCGCGTCCAATTCGCTCCCAAGCCACTGGAGGAGCTGGCACAGTCGCTCAAAGCTGGCGGAGTGGTGCAGCCCATCATCGTCCGGCCAGTGGGGGAGCGGTTCGAGCTGGTCGCCGGAGAGCGGCGTCTGCGCGCTTCCAAGATTGCCGGCTTCGAGAAGATTCCCGCCATCGTGCGCACCCTTTCCGACCAGCAAGCATTGGAGGTCTCACTGCTGGAAAATGTCCAGCGCGAGGATCTGAACCCCTTGGAACAGGCCCGCGCCTATGATCGCCTCAGCAGCGAGTTCGCTCTGACCCAGGAGGAGATTGCCAGCCGGACCGGGAAGGACAGGACAACTATCGCCAACCTTGTCCGTCTGCTCCGCCTGCCCGGCGAGGTCCAGACCATGGTGGAAGAAGGGAAGCTCACGGCCGGCCACGCCCGGGCATTGCTGCGGCTTGAAGACAGTCCCGGCCTGCTACAGGTATTGGCCCGCCGGATGTCGGCCAGGAAGATATCCGTCCGCCAGGCTGAGGAAATGGTCGAACGAAAGCTCCCCGGCGCCAAAAAACAGCGGGTCATTCCAAAACCAAGCGATCCGAACATCCAGGCGGCCCAGGAGGCCATGGAGCGTGCCCTGGGAACCAAGGTCAGGGTGATTGAGCGCCGCGGCGGGCGGGGGAAGATCGAGATTGACTACTACAACGTAGAAGACTTGAACCGCATCTACGACAAACTAACAAAATAGATACCTATTAACTACAAGCGTAGTATTTAGTTGGGGTATTTCTGATGAAAATCCTGGTTATTGGTGGCGGGGGGCGTGAACACGCGCTGGTTTGGAAGCTGTCTCAGGGAGCCGGGGTGGAAAAGGTCTTCTGTGTCCCCGGAAACGCCGGAATTGCTGCTATCGCAGATTGTGTGGAAGGCGACCCCGGCCAAGTTCCCGCCCTGGCCGCCCTGGCCGAGCAACTCGGAGCTGACTTAACCGTGGTGGGGCCGGAGTTGCCCCTGACTCTTGGCATTGCGGCCGAGTTCGATAAGCGAGGGTTGAAGCTACTGGGTCCTTCGCAAGCGGCCGCTGAGCTTGAGGGCAGCAAAGCCTTCGCCAAGCAGTTCATGAAGAAGCACGGAATTCCTACGGCGGACTTTGACGTGTGCGAGAACAACACCGCCGCCTACACCGCTCTTTGTGCGGTCGAGTGGCCCTGCGTAATCAAGGCGGACGGGCTTGCCGGCGGCAAGGGCGTCCGCATCGTCGAGGACCCTGACCAGGCCACCGCCACCGTAGATGAGTTCATGCAGGAGAAGTCGCTGGGCGAGGCCGGTACCAGGCTGGTTAT
>CBDUYQ010000090.1:0-5630 GCA_965371475.1 uncultured bacterium | reverse complement strand
CGCGCCCCGCAATTCTCCTATACTCGCGTCAGTCCTGCAAACCGTTCCAGCAACTTTTTTCTGCCATAGACGGGAAAATCCACGGTGATTTTTTTCTCCTTCCCCGTGCCTTCCACCGCCACGATTCGTCCATGGCCGAACTTGGCATGCTGCACCGCCGAGCCGAGCGGGTAGGCCGGGTCGTAGGTGCGGCGGATAACCTTCTTGGGCAGGTCAGGGTCAGGACGATGTGAGCCGCGGCGGAAAGGTTTCCGAGGCCGGGTGGGCTTCCGCGAGCGTAAGCTGGCGTAACCATCGTCATCAACGGGTTCATAGCTCCAGCCTCCGCCCCCGTTGCCGCCGCCGGAGGGAGCCTCGTCATCGTTTTCCTCCGAGACATCGTCGCCGACTTCAGGACTCAAATTCTCCACCATTTTCGCCGGGACCTCGGCGAGGAAACGCGAGGGTTCGGTATCGCTCCATTCGCCGGTGGCCCAGCCGCGGCGGCGCTGGGCGCGCACCAGGTAGAGATCCTCTTTGGCGCGTGTCATGCCGACGTAGCAGAGCCTGCGTTCTTCTTCGATTTGCTCTTCGCTGTCGGTGGAACGGCTGTGCGGAAAGAGTCCCTCTTCCAGCCCGACCAGAAAAACCGCGTCGAACTCCGTCCCCTTGGCGCTGTGCAGGGTCATCAGCGTGACCGGGGCGGAGGCGTCGTAGTTGTCGGCGTCGCTGACCAGCGAGGCGCGGTCCAGGAACTCGCTGGCCGACTCATTGCGTTCCTGCGCTTCGCGCGCAGCGGCAACCAATTCGTGCAGGTTTTCCAGCCGGCCGGTGGCTTCGGGCGAGTTCTGGTCCACCAGCCAGCGTTCGTAGCCGCTCTCCCGGATGAGGTGTTCCAGCACTTCGTCCAGCGGCTTGCTTTCCAGCTCGCCCTGCAAGGTGACAATCAGGTCGCGGAACTGCTTGAGCCGGTCGTTGGTGGTTTCCTGCAACGCCTCCCACACCGGAACCGTCCGTTGGGCGGCCTCTTCCAGCAGGCGGCGCTCGGTTACGTTGCCGATGCCGCGCGGCGGGACGTTCAGGATGCGCAGCAGACTTTGTTGGTCGAGCGGGTTACGCGCCACGCGCAGGTAGGCGAGTACGTCGCGGATTTCCGCCCGCTTGTAAAAGCTGAACCCGCCCACCACGCGATAGGTGATGTCGTGCTGGCGCAGCGCCTCTTCAAACAGCCGCGACTGCGCGTTGGTGCGGTAGAGGACGGCCAGGTGCCAGAGAGGGTTCTTGCGCTGGTAGTCCCAGAGTTTTTCGGTGACGAACTGCGCCTCTTCGGTAGTGTCGCCGGCTTCGTAGAGCCGGACCTTGGCGCCCTGCTTGCGCTCGCTCCAGAGTACCTTGCCCTTGCGGCTCGAGTTGTTCTGGATGACGGCGGTGGCGGCATCCAGAATAGGCTGGGTCGAGCGGTAGTTCTGCTCCAGAAGAATTGCCGTGGCGCCGGGGAAGTCCTGCTCGAAGCGCAGGATGTTGCCGTAGTCGGCGCCGCGCCAGGCGTAAATCGACTGGTCTTCGTCGCCCACCACGAAAATGTTGGGCCGTTCGGCCCCGTACTCAAGGGAAGGCGGCGCCAGCAGCCGGACCAACTGGTACTGCGGCGGGTTGGTGTCCTGGTACTCGTCCACCAGCAGGTAACGGTAGCGGCGCTGCCAGCGTTCGCGCACATCGGGGTGCTTTCGCAGCAGCCGGACGGCTTCCAGCAACAGGTCGTCGAAGTCGAGCGCACGCGCTGCCTTGAGCGTAAGGACGTAACGTTCGTAAAGGGAAGCATACTGCCGCTCGTTCGGGTTGGCGCTGGTGCGCCAGTCGCCGGGCGTGCGTCCCGCCGTCTTTGAGCGGCTGATGCGTTCGAGTTGCGAGCGCACCATCCAGGCGCGGTCGTCCTCGCCGAACTCTTTGAGAATCTTTTTCACGACCCTCTGCTGGTCGTCGGCGTCGTAGAGTGAGAAGTCGCGCGGCAGCCCCAGCGCCTTGCCTTCGCGCCGCAGCAGGCGCGCGCAGAGCGAATGGAAGGTGCAGGTCAGCGGGAGTGCGCTCAGGTTGGCGGGCAGCAGTTGGCGGACACGTTCGCGCATCTCGTCGGCGGCCTTGTTGGTAAAGGTGACGGCCAGTATCTGGTCGGGTTCGACGACACCCTGCGCAATCAGGTAGGTGATGCGGTAGGTGATGACCCGCGTCTTGCCGGAACCCGCCCCGGCCAGCACCAGTACCGGGCCCTCCCCTGTGGTCACGGCCTCGTGCTGTTTCGGGTCCAACTGTTCGAGAAGAGTTGTCATGCAATCCGGCCCATGGGCTTGGGTGTCATTCTAGCTGAGACGCACCGCAGCGGGAACCCTTGCGCCGGTGTTGAAAACTTTGTGATTTAAGGCAGGGCGTAAGGTTTGAGGCTGATTTCAAAGAAAGTCAGTTTTTTTCCGCTTTTCTTTTCCCGCACCCGGGGGATGTAGAGGATGGCGTTTTCCACGTCGATGGAGGCGGCGCGCAGGTCAAAGTAGAGGTAGCCGCGCGCGAACCCGCCGGGGAGTACCAGGGCAGCGCGCAATTGACGGCGGCGCAGGTCGGCTTCCGCCTCTTCGCGTACCTCTTTTTTCTTGTCTTTGGGCGTTTTTTTGGGGCCGGAGGGAATCGGGATCGGCAGCGGCAAACGGCGGCGCTTTTGCTGGGTGGGGTCTCCGACCTCCTCTCGCGGCTTGGGGTAAAGTCCGCGGGCTATGGTTTCGACGTCCACCGTTTCAAATCGGTCGGGGCCGCTGAAGATGGCGATGTTCTGCAACGGCATCTCGATGGTCTCCTGTCGCTGGTTGGTGATAATGAACTCCACCGGCAGAAAGCCGCCGCGGGTGGGAGCGGCTACCGGGCCGAAGATGCGCTCGGCCTCCGGCGTGTCAAACACCGGCACGGCGGCAATCGTCACGCCTTGATGGGTGGTCTGCGCGGGGAAGGTGGACATATCCGGCCGCCCGGCCTTCTGCGGCGGCAGCCCAGCGGAGAGGGTGGAAAACGCCGCTGTCAAACCCAGTAAAACGAAGCTGAACAAGCGTTGAGACATCAGACTGGCTATAATATCGAAACGGTTATGTACTTTCTTTATAGCATGATGCTGGCGGTGGCGTTGGGGCTGCTTGCGCCGTGGTTTTTTCTGAGCGGCTGGCGGCACAACAAGTACCTGCACAGCCTGGGCGAACGGTTGGGCAGCGTGCCCGCCCGCGTCCGGCAGCCGGAGGCAGGCGCCATCTGGGTGCATGCGGTTTCCGTCGGCGAGGCGCTGGCCGTGGAGCCGTTGGTGGAAGAGTTGCGGCGGCGCTTCCCGCAGCGAAAGGTCCTTGTCAGTACCACCACCCGCACCGGACAGGAGCTGGCCCGGCTCCGGTTCGGTGAGGAGGCTGTGTTTTATTTTCCGCTCGACTTCGCCTTTGCCTGCCGCCGGGTGCTGGAGGCCCTCCAACCGTCGCTGGTCGTGATTGCCGAAACAGAAATCTGGCCCAACTTCCTCCGCGAAGCCCACCGCGCCGGGGTGCGGGTGGTTTTCGTCAACGGGCGGCTATCCGACAGTTCGTTCAAGGGTTACAGCCGGTTGCGCGCCCTGCTCCGGCGCGTCCTCAATACGGTGGACCTGTTCCTGATGCAGTCGGAAGAGGATGTCCGGCGGATGCGGGAAATCGGCGCGCCCGCCGAGCGGGTTCAAGTGGGTGGCAACCTGAAGTTCGATCTTCCCGCGCCGCCCCCGTCAAAGTTCCTGGCTGAGTTGGAGCGCGCCGCGCAGGGAGCGCCGGTTGTCGTTGCCGGATCCACGCTGGCCGGGGAAGAGAAGCTGGTGCTCGATGCCATGCGCACAGTCGAAGCTGTGAAAGGGAAACGGGCGGTGCTGGTCCTGGCGCCACGCCACCCGGAACGGTTCGAAGAGGTGGCCCGCCTGTTGGAGAAACGCCGGGTCAAGTTCCTCCGGCGCAACCAGCTTTCCCGCGCCGACGGCCGCCCCGAAGTTGTCCTGCTCGACACCCTGGGCGAACTTGCCGGCGCCTACGCCGCCGCCACCGTAGCTTTTGTCGGCGGCTCGCTGGTCAAGGGCGGAGGACACAACCCCATCGAACCGGCGCTGTGGGGCAAGCCGGTCCTGTTCGGACCGTCGATGGAGAATTTCCGCTCGATTGCGGAGAACTTGCTGGAGGCCGGAGCGGCGTTTCGAGTGATCTCTCCGGAGGCGTTCGGAGTGTTGCTGGCAACCCTGTTGTCTGACCGGGAAGCTTGCGGGCGGGCCGGAGCGGCGGGCCGGGACCTGGTAGAGCGCGAACGGGGCGCAACGCTTCGTTGCGCAGAGCGGATCGAAGCACTGCTTTCTTCCCAAGAGGTTTCCCAACAGGTCTCTCCACAGGAAGTGGCGGGGTGAGCGCGGCCTCTTGGTGGGAAGCGGGCGCTGTGCAGTGGCTCCTGTGGCCGCTGAGCCTGTTCTACCGCTTCTGGATGCAGTTGCGCGCGGCCGCCTATCGCTTCGGATGGTTTACCCCGCACCGGCTGCCGGGAAAGGTCGTGAGCATCGGCAACCTGACCGCCGGGGGTACCGGAAAAACTCCTTTGGTGTTGCGAGTCGCTTTATGGCTGCGGCAGCACGGCGCCCGCGCGGCCATCCTTACGCGCGGTTACGGGCGGCGCGACCGGCAACCGCTGGTGATGAACGGCCTCGGTGACCTCACCCGCTACACTCCGGAACTCATGGGCGACGAACCCATACTTTTTGCGCACCGCGCCCCGGAAGCCACCATCGGCATCGGAGCCGACCGCGTGCTGCTCGCCCAGCAGATACTTGCGTTGGAGAAGGAACAATCGCCGCCGGTGTTCCTGCTCGATGACGGTTTCCAACACCAGCGTCTCTCTCGCGACCTGGACATAGTTGTCGTGGATGCCGCCAACCCCTTTGGTAATGGCCGCACACTGCCCGCCGGAAGGTTGCGCGAACCGAAGAGCGCGTTAAAGAGAGCCGACCTCATTGTGTTGAATCGCGCCCGCGATGAGCCCGCGCCGGAGCTGGTCAAAGAACTTCGGCGCTACAACCCGCGTGCGCCAATTTTCCGCGCATGGGCGGAACTCGAAAGCATTTGCGAAGTGAAGTCGGGCCGCCAGGCCAACCTGTTTGTGCTCAAGCAGCAGCCCGTGCTGGCCTTCTGCGGCATCGGCCACCCGGAGGGGTTTTGGGACGATCTTTTCACCTGGGGGTTGCAGGTGGCCGAGCACCGCGCCTACCCCGACCATCATCGCTACACCGAAGCCGACCTGAAAGAGTTGCAGGCGGCCGCCCAGACCTGCGGCGCCAAGGCGCTGGTGACCACGGAAAAAGACCGCAGTAACCTGATTGGGTTGCCGTCCACGGCGACGCCGGCCTTCTACTGCCGCATCGACCTCGCCCTTGACCGGGAGGAGGAGTTCTTCTCCGTTGTGCGCACCTGCCTGCAACGGGAGGCGGACTGATATGCCGGCCCCCATTAAGGAGCCAAAGAAGATTCTGGTGCGCGCGCCCAACTGGGTGGGAGACATCGTCATGTCACTCCCGGCGCTGAAAGTTCTGCGCGGAAAATTTCCCAACGCAGAATTGTCCGTCCTGGTGC
>CBDUYQ010000089.1:0-5635 GCA_965371475.1 uncultured bacterium | reverse complement strand
TCAAAGCCCGCGCGGGGCGCCAGCTGCACGGCAGTGTAAATGCCGAGGAACAGCCCCGTGGCCACCAGCAAGCCGTAGGTGTGCAGGGTAAAACTTCCTATCTGGAACAGGACGGGAAACATTCAGGCCTCGGAGCGAGTAAGTTCTTTGGGCGAGGAACGCAACACCTGGAAAATTAAGGCCGCCGCCCCAACCACGATGGCGCTATCAGCAACGTTGAAAGCCGGCCAGTAGAACTGCCCGATATGGAATTCCAGGAAGTCTACCACGCTGCCGGTTTGCAACCGGTCAATCAGGTTCCCGGCGGCCCCGCCCAGAATCAATCCCAGCCCAATGGCGGCCAGGTGCGACTGGTGGTTGCGCCACAGCAGGGTCAGCACCAGAACCATAGCCACGGTGGCAAACCCGATAAGAAAAATTCCAATCCAGGGCGAGTCCATATCGGAAAACAGGCCGAAGGCGGCGCCGCGGTTGCGGGTGTGGGTGAGGCGGAAGAAACCGGGGATGAGTTCGCGGACTTCGCCCAGCGACATCTCGCGGACGATAATCCATTTGGTGACCCGGTCGGCCACCAGCACCAGGGTCGCCAGCACCAGATAGGCCAGCCGCCGCTGCAGGATGTCCAGTTTGGCGTCTTCCGTCATGCCTGTCGCCTGCGTCTCCTCAGCCCGCCAGAATTTCTTCGAGCACGGGCGCGCACCGCTCACAAATTTTGGGCGAGCCGGGGAAAGCCGCAAAATCTGTTACCTGCTCGGAGTAGTTCCAGCAGCGCTGGCACTTCTCCCCGGGCGCTTTCCCGATGGCCACCTCCAAGCCCGGCAACTCCGTGGCCGTGAACGCCCCGCCCTGCTCACTTCCCAATCCTACCGCAGAAACGATAAAGAGTGAGCACAACTGACCCTCATAGGTCTCCAGCAGGGCGGCCACCCCTCCACTAGCCTTTAGACGCACTTCGGCTTCGAGAGAGCTACCGATGATTTTCGCCTGCCGGGCGGTCTCCAACCCCTTCAGGACCTGCTCGCGGACTTCGATGAGCGTTCCCCAGGCGGCCATCTGTTTATCCGGCAGACCTTCCCCCAACTCCTTCGCCTCCGGCAGCAGGGCCAGGTGGACGCTCTCGGGCTTACTGCCCTTGCTGCTATCGTTGGGTAACTCCTCCCAAACCTCTTCCGTGGTGAACGAGAGGATGGGGGCGAGCAGCCGCGCCAACGCATGCGCAATTGTGTAGAGCGCGGTCTGGCCGGAGCGCCGCGCTTTCGATTTTGCGCCGAAGGTGTAGAGCCGGTCTTTGAGAATGTCAAAATAGGTCGCGCTCAAATCCACCACACAGAAGTTGAACACCTGGTGCCAGACGCGGTAGAAGGCATAGCTGTCGTAAGCGGTGCGGCAGCTTTCCACCAGGCGGGCGGTTTTGGCCAGCGCCCAGCGGTCAATCTCCTCCATCTGGTCAAACGCGACGGCGTCCTTCTGCGGGTCAAAATCTTCCAGGTTACCGAGGCAGTAGCGGAAGGTGTTGCGGACCTTGCGGTAGGCTTCCGCCGACTGCTCCAGCAACCCCGGGCTGATGCGCATGTCGGCGTGGTAGTCAATCGAGGCGGTAACCAGGCGCAGGATTTCCGCGCCGTACTTCTCCCAGATTTCGCGCGGGGCAATCACGTTGCCGAGCGACTTCGACATCGGCTTGCCCTCGCCGTCGAGCACCCAGCCGTGCGTGACCACGCCCCGGTAGGGAGCGCCGCCTTTTGCGCCCACGGCAATCAGCATCGAACTGTGGAACCAGCCGCGATACTGGTCGTTGCCTTCCAGGTAAACATCGGCCGGCCAGCGGTTCCCCTCCGTGCCGTCGAGCACGGCCAGGTGGCTGGAGCCGGAGTCGAACCAGACGTCGAGGATGTCCATCTCCTTGCGGAACTTTGTGTGGCCGCACTTCGCGCATTTTGTGCCTGCGGGCAGCAACTCTTCGGCGGGGTACTTGTACCAGGCGTCGGCGCCTTCCTGCTTGAACCTTTCAATCGCCTGGCGTAATGCCGGCACGTCGGTGAACTGCTCGCCGCAGCCTTCGCAATAAACCACAGCGATCGGCACACCCCAGATGCGCTGGCGTGAAATGCACCAGTCCGGGCGGTTGCCGATCATCTCGCCGATGCGCTTGCCCCCCCAGGCCGGCGTCCAGGTTACTTTGCCTATCTCTTCGAGCGCCTGCTGGCGGAGTCCGTTGGCTTCCAGGCTGATGAACCACTGCTCGGTGGCGCGGAAGATCAGCGGCTTGTGGCAACGCCAGCAGTGCGGATAAGAGTGCTCGATTTCCTGATAACCCACCAGTGCGTTGCGGGATTTGAGCAGTTCGACGATGGGAGCATTGGCGTCGAAAATCTTTTTGCCCTTGTAGTCCTCCGGCCCTTCGGTAATCCGTCCGGCTTCGTCCACCGGGCAGTAGGCCTCGATGCCATATTTCTTGCCGGTGTAGAAGTCGTCGGCGCCGTGGCCGGGGGCGGTGTGGACGACGCCGCTACCCTGTTCGAGCGTGACGTAATCGGCCAGTACGCTGCGCACAGTGCGGTCGAGAAAAGGATGCTGGAACTGCAAGCCTTCCAGTTGTGCGCCGGTCCATTCACCCTTCTGCCCGGCGACTTCAATGCCGCACTCTTTGGAGAACCGCTCGACCAGGTCGTCAGCCACCAGGTAGAGTTCCCCGGCGGCGCTCTCGACGACCGTGTAACGCAACTGCGGATGAAAGGCCAGCGCCAAACTGGCCGGGAGCGTCCAGGGGGTGGTGGTCCAGATGACGGCGGAGACGTTTTCTGGAAACCCGTCCGGCTTCTCGCCCCCGGCGACTTCGTAGCGCACCCAGATGGAAGGGCTGGTCCGGTCTTCGTACTCGATTTCGGCTTCGGCCAGCGCGGTGCGGTCGTGCCAGCACCAGAGGACAGGCCGCAGCCCCTTGTAAACATTGCCGCGCTCCAGAAATGTCAGGAAAGTGTCGGCGATGATGTGCTCGTACTGGTTGCTCATGGTGCGGTAGGGGTTTTGCCAGCGCCCGAGGCAGCCCAGCCGCTTGAAGTCTTCGCGGTGGCGCTCGACGAATTTCTGCGCGTGCTCCCGGCAAGCCTGACGAATTTGCAGCGGGTCGAGGTCCTTCTTTTTCGACCCGAGTTTCTTCTCCACTTTGAGTTCGATGGGCAGCCCGTGGCAGTCCCAACCGGGAACGAAGGGGGTATCGAAGCCCAGCATGGATTTCGACTTAACCACCAAGTCTTTCAAGATTTTGTTGATAGCGGTGCCGAGGTGGATATCGTCGTTGGCGTAGGGCGGGCCGTCGTGCAGCACAAACAACGGCGCGCCTTCGCGCACACGGCGGCGCTCCTCATAGAGATTGCCTGCCTCCCAACGTTTGAGCCAGCCGGGTTCGCGCTGCGGCAGGTTGGCCCGCATGGAAAAATTCGTGCGAGGCAAGCTGAGCGTATCCTTGAGTTTAGGGGGCGCCTTCACCAACACTCCTTTTCTGCCGATATTTGAATAGGGCCTTACCGGGGGCCTGTTAGAGCGCAGAATCGCCTATGTTACAATGAAGGCGCGGGATTGTCAGCCCGGCGGAGTTTGTCCGCCGTGGGGCGCAGGCATCCCTTCAGGCCCGGAAGCATCTATATCTATTGGGTATTAAAGTATTATGAGCGGTGAGATGGACCCTAAATTGAGCCAGGAAACGGGCCTGCCCGCCCCCGAGGGCCTGCCTGTGCCTGAGATGCTGACCAAGCAAGACCCCTGGTTCCAGGCCATCCGGGAGAGTTTCAAAGAAGCCTTCGGCCCGCGGAAAGTCATACGGATCAAGACCCGTCCGGGCGCGGCCCCGCCTCAGTTCAAAGCCCCGACATTGCAGGTGAACTTCGGGACCTTCCAGGACTCCTTGCTCTGGTCATTCAAACAGCTCTTCCGGCCCGAAAAGCTCCCACCTCTGTCGGCCTCCGCGCAGAAAATCAAGGTCGAAGAGGACGGCGTCTGGGGCTCCAAGGCCCACACCGAGCAGGCAAAGCGCACGCACACCTTCTCGCTCCTGGTACATGCCACGGTTCTCTTTCTGGTTGCTTTCCCCTTCATGCGGCAAGTGGTGGAGGCCCGGCAGAACCAGGACATCTACGACCTGGAAGCTCTCGATATCAGCGCCTACATGCCCGACGCGATCAAGAAGTCCGGCGGCGGCGGTGGTGGCGGCGACCGCAGCCGAAACCCGGCCTCCTTGGGACGGCTGCCGAAGTTCACACTTAACCAGCAACTCACCCCGCCGGCGGCAAACATCAAAAACCCCGATCCGCTGCTGGCGGCAGACCCGTCTCTTATTGTCCCGCCGGACATCAAACTCCCCAGCCCCGACATGCCCAACTACGGTGACCCGCTCTCCAACACCGCCATGCTTTCCAACGGGCCCGGCGCGGGCGCGGGGATTGGCACCGGCATTGGCGGTGGCGTCGGCGTCGGCTTCGGCGCCGGGTTTGGACAAGGGGAAGGCGGCGGCTATGGAGGCAATTACTTTCAAGTGGGCGGGAGTGTCTCGAAACCCATTTGCATTGACTGCCCCGACCCGGAATACGCCGAGGAGGCGCGCAAAGCCAGGTACCAGGGCACGGTAGTACTCTGGGCCATCATCGATGAAAACGGGCGTGTCCGAAACCTCCGGGTGGTTAAGAGCCTCGGTCTGGGGCTGGACGAAGAGGCCATGCGCGCCGTCCAAAGCTGGATCTTCCGCCCCTCCCAGCGGTTCGGCAAATCCGTCCCGGTAGGAACGGCTATTGAAGTCGATTTCAATATCTTCTAACGCGCGTAACACCCGGCCGATTGCGGGCCTGACTATCGCCCTAACCCTTCTTGTCCCTGCTATCCTGTCGGCGCAGTCCGCCACTCTGGAAGTCACCGTGCGCGCCACCCCTTCCAGCGGGCGCGCGGAAAAGGTCATGCGCCACCCCTTCTACCTTTTGCGGGAAAAACTTACCGTGATTGAAGAACTCGCCCGCAGGGAGGTTGAACCCCCTTCTTTGGAAGCTTTCGCCGACGGGCTGGAAGTAACCGACGGGCTGAAGGAGTGGATCAAGCGCACTGGCGTCACCAACCTGCGGGGCGAACACTTCCGGCGCACCCTGACCAACGACGACATCATGGAGATCGATGAGTTCCGCGGCGCCTACATCGCCGCCAACCTCTCGATGCTGGGGCTGGGCTTCCCCCGCCCCAAAGTCAAACTCTCCGACCGCAAGAAGAACCCGAAAAAGTGGGAAGAAAAACAGCGGAAATACCTCGACGAAGTCCACGCCTATGTCGAACTCCACCCCGAGAGCAAGCAAAACACCGAAGAACACCTGTTGGAATTCAATCCCGGGTCGGAATGGCTCAAGCTGGCACAGAAGTACCAGCAGCAGGTCCAGCAGGCCACCCTGCGCCTGCTTCACAGCCGGTTCCTGGCCGCCGAAGCGGAAACTGACTTGGAAGGTGTGGTGCGCTTCCGCGTATCCACCGGCCGTTACTACCTGACCAACCTCTGGAACCAAGCCCGCGCCGGCGATGTCCGCCTGCGCTGGGAACTCCCCCTCGAACTCCCGCAGGCGGAAAACTACTTCATCACCCTGAACAACGCTAACTCCCTGCC
>CBDUYQ010000088.1:0-5664 GCA_965371475.1 uncultured bacterium | reverse complement strand
CCCGGAAATCTATCAGGAGAAAATAATGCGCCACTGGACTCAAAGGTTCCTCATTCTGCTGCTGGCCAGCACAGTGCTGTTGTTACCGGCCGAGGCAGCACAGGCCTCCAGCACCGGGCGAGTGCTGGCCGGCGTACGCGCCTACCATAAGGCCAACGCCATGCCCATCATGCAAGAGTTGATGGGCTGGCTCAGCCTGCCCAACGATGCCGCCAAACCGGAAGATATCCAGCGCAACGCCGTGGCCCTGCAGATGATGATGGAGCAACGCGGCATCCAAACGGAAATCCTGCCGATCGGGGGCGGGCGGCCGGTAGTTTACGGCGAGTTTTCCGTGCCCGGCGCTACCACCACCCTCCTGTTCTATTGCCACTACGACGGGCAGGCGGTGGACCCGGCGGAGTGGCACTCCGACCCCTACCAACCCGTCCTGCGGCGCGGCGCACCCAGCGGGCCGGAAGCGGACTGGAGCACGATTCTCTTTCCGCAGGACGGCAGGTTCGAGGATGACTGGCGCGTGTATGCCCGGTCAGCGTCGGACGACAAATCACCCATCGTCGCCCTGCTGGCCGCGCTCGATGCGCTCCGCTCTCAAGGGGCCCAACCGAAGGTCAACCTCAAGTTCATCTTCGACGGCGAGGAGGAACAGGGTTCGCCCTACCTCGAAGGGTTCGTCCGCGCCAACCAGGAAAAGTTGTCCGCCGACCTGATGATTGTGGCCGACGGGCCGGTCCACCAGAGCGGCCGACCGACCATTGTCTTCGGCGCCCGCGGCATCATGACGCTGACCCTGACCACCTACGGGCCCACAGAGAGCCTGCACAGCGGACACTACGGCAACTGGGCGCCGAACCCGGGGATGCGGTTGGCCCAACTGCTCGCCACGATGAAAGACGCCGGCGGCAATGTTTTGATTGCAGGCTACTACGACGGCGTTGTGCCTTTGGCAGAGCAGGAACTGGCGGCCCTCCGGGCAATCCCTCCTATGGAGACGGCGCTGCGGCAACGCTTCGGCATTGGCCAGCCGGAAGGCAACGGGAAAAGCTTGCAGGAACTTATCAACCTCCCCTCCCTGAACGTGCGCGGGCTGCGGAGCGCGTGGGTGGGCGCAGAGGCCCGGACCATTGTTCCCAGCACGGCGACAGCGGAGATCGACGTCCGGCTGGTGAAGGGCACCGACCACCGGGAGATGTTCAACAAAATTGTCGCGCACATTCAAAAGCAGGGCTGGCATGTGGTGGACCACGAGCCTACACGGGAAGAGTTAACCGGACATCCGCGAGTGGTTAAAGTAGTTAAGGTAGACGGCTACAACGCCGTGCGTACGCCGATGGACCTGCCGGTGGCTCAGTCGGTGGTGCGGACGGTGGAACGGTTTGCCAACGACATTGTGATCAAGATGCCAACCTCCGGCGGGAGCGTGCCGCTCTATTTCTTCGAGGAGGCCGGGTTGCCGAGCGTCAGCGTTCCGATTGTCAATTTTGACAACAACCAGCACAGCCCCAACGAAAATCTGCGGCTGGGGCACTTTTTCAGAGGGATTGAGGTTTTTGCTTCCATACTCCTGTGGGAGTAATCGTTGCCTGTCCTGCCATTCAGAAAAAGCAACATAACAAGAATTCTCTTGGGTGCTAGAGATTCTTCGACTTCGCCCGCCTTCGCCCTTCCCTTCGACTACGCTCAGGGCCGACGGGCTTCGGCGCGCTCCGCTCAGAATGACAGGCAATGGGAAGCAGGAGATTCTTCGCTGCGCCCAGCTCTGGCGGGGCTGCACCTGCCTACCGCAGGCAGTTTCAGAATGACAGGCGATGGAAAGCAAGAGATTAATTGACAGCTAGAGCTTGAAGAGTTCACGCAGGCGGCGGGTCTGGTTGCGGCTGACGGGAATTTCGCTGGCGCGTTTATCACTCATCCGAATCTGGTAGGTCGATTTGAACCAGGGCAGGACTTCTTTGATGTGGTTGATGTTGACGAGGTAGCTGCGGTGGGCGCGCCAGAAGCGGTTGGGGTCGAGAGTTTCCTGCAACTCTTCCAGGGTACGGTAGCTCGATGTGCCTTCGCCCTCGCGGGTAAAAATCGTGATGACGCCGTCTTCAATGGAGGCGTACACCATATCTTCCGTATCAATGACGATGAGCCGCTGCTGGTTTTTGAGCATCAGCTTGGCGGGGGCGGCCGGCGGCGGGCTGCCGAGCTGGTTCAAGAGAGTTTCAATACGCCCGGCGGATGCTTCGGGATTCCCCAGGATACTGCGGGCGCGGTCAACCGCCTTTTCCAACCGGGGCTTGTCGAACGGCTTGAGGAGATAATCCACGGCATTGACCTCGAAGGCCTGCACGGCGTACTGGTCGAAGGCGGTGGCGAAGATGACATACGGCAGCGGGACGCGCTTTTCCACCAGCCTGCGCAGCAGGCCGAAGCCGTCGAGTCCGGGCATCTGGACGTCGAGGAAGACCAAGTCGGGCGATTTGCTCCTGATGAAGTTGAAAGCTTCGACTCCATTGGAAGCTTCGCCCACGATGGCGATATCTGTGAACCCTTCCAGCAGGTAGGCGAGTTCGTCCCGGGCGGGTTTTTCGTCATCGACAATGAGCGCGGAGATGGCCACTAAAGTCCCTCAAAAAAACCGGACGGGTCGCCCGGCTGAACATTTTTCCAGTATAGTATAGTCTGGGTTGGCGCGAAGCAGGAACCGCCCACTTGACTTTCGGGCCACGCACAGGTAATTGTGACCCTTCAACACCACTTTGGAACCTGAACGGGAGGTATGCCGATGGCGAATCGCACGGTATTTGGACTGGCGGCGGGGATGGGGCTGCTCTCCTTCCTGATCAGCCACTACGACCAATATTTCTTCTTGCTGCACTTCATGGAATCGCTGATCTATTTCGTAATCCTGCTGCTGATGTTCTACCGGCTGGAAGAGTGGGCCTATGCGATTGGCACGGTCGTCCCGGTCTTCTGGATTCTGACCGCCGCGCTGGGCGGTTTCTTCGGCGAAAACCTGGCACAGTTTGCCGTCGGGATGCTCGGGGGCGACAGCCCGGTCCGGTTTGTCGGCGGGCTGATGGTGTTCGTGGCCATCGGACTGTTCGTCGCCAGCGCGCACGCCTTCTGGAAAGGCGTGTGGGGCACCCCTAATGCCCTGCGCATCCTGCTGATCGCGTTCGGGGCCGTGGCGGCCTTTTACGCCAGCCTGGCTTACGCTGTGCTGCAAATGGCCCGCTCCTCTGTGGGTTAAAAACAGGTTAGAGGCGGGCCAGACCGCCGCACCGCCTCTCGGCAAAAAAAATCCTTGACTCTGGCCGCCTGCCGTACTACATATACCTCACCGCATGTCGCGGTTGCTGAATGCTATCCATGGGGCTAAAACGAATCGACCGGCAATATAACCAGGGGTTGGAGTGTGTCCGCCCTGCGGCGGAGAGGTTTTCCGCGGGAACCCATTCGACAGGCGGAAAAGCACGTTTGCTTGAAGGAGGTCCGAACGGTGAGAGTCCAGGGAAAAGTGAAGTGGTTTAACAACGCCAAGGGATATGGCTTTATCGGGCAGGAGGGCGCCTCTGACATCTTCGTCCACTACAGCGCCATCCAGGAGGACGGCTTCCGCACCCTCAAGGAGGACGACCTGGTGGAGTTCGAAGTCGTCGAGGGACAGAAAGGCCCCCAAGCCGCCGAAGTCACCCGGGTAAACGGAAGCTCCTCCGACTGAACCCGCCTTCCGGTTGTTTTCTCAAAGCTCCGCTTCGGTAAAGAGGCGGGGCTTCTTGTTTCTCCCGTCACGCGCAGCACAATCTTACTGTATTCTATGTACTCAAAATGACTAATCAGGATATCGCCAAGGTTTTGCGGGAGACGGCGGCGCTGCTGGAGGTGGACGGCGAGCAAGCGTTCCGTATTCGCAGCTATGACCGCGCGGCGCAGATAATCGAGTCGCTGACCGAGCCCGTCGGCAAACTGATTGAAGAAAAGCGGTTCACCGCCCTGCCCGGCATCGGCGACCGGATGGAAGCGCACGTCGCCGGACTGCTCGCAACCGGCAAGCTCGATACCCGCGAAAAACTGCTGAAGAAGTTCTCCCCCGGCGTGCTCGATATCCTCAAGCTGCAAGGGCTGGGTCCGAAGAAGGTCGCCATCCTTTGGAAGGAGTTCAAGACCAAAACGGCGGCGGCGGTCGGCAAGCTGGCTGAGAAGGGCAAGCTGCGCGGGCTGGCGGGTTTCGGCGAGAAGACCGAGCAGAACATCATCAAGGCGGTGAAGGCGTTCGAGCAGTTCGCCGGGCGTTTTCACCAGCACGTGGCCGAACAGGAAGCCGAAAAGCTCATCGCCTACATCAAGAAGCTCGGCAAGAATGGCAAGAAAGGGAAAAAGATAGTGGAGCTGGTGGAAGCCGCCGGTTCCCTGCGCCGTGCGCGGGAAACCATCGGCGACCTCGACATCCTGGTCCTCTCCTCCAAACCAAAGGAAGTGGCCGAGCACGTCCTCGCTTACACCAACGTGGCGGAAAAACTGGTCAGCGGCGAGAACAAAACTTCCGTTGTACTCGCCAACGGTATGCAGGTGGACGTGCGCGTGCTCGACAAAAAATCCTACGGCGCCGCCCTGCTCTACTTCACCGGCTCCAAGGCGCACAACATCGTCATCCGCGGGATGGCGCGCGAGCGCGGGTGGACGCTGAACGAGTACGCGCTTACTACCCTCAAGGGCGGCAAGTGGGTGGCCGGTCGCACGGAAGAGGAAATCTATAAGAAGCTCAGGCTGGCCTGGATGCCTCCCGAAATCCGCGAGAACGCCGGCGAAATTGAAGCCGCGCAACTCAAGGCGGGCAAGACGAAGCTCCCGAAACTTATCGAACTCAAAGACATGCGCGGCGACCTGCAAATGCACACCACCGAGAGCGACGGCAAGAATTCGATTGTCGAGATGGGCGAAGCCGCCAAGGCACTGGGCTACGAGTACATCGCCATCACCGACCACTCCAAGGCCGTCACCGTGGCCAACGGCATGGACGAGAAGCGCACGCTCGCGCACGCCAAACGCATCCGGGCGGCGGACAAGAAGATGAAGGGCATCCGGCTGCTGGCCGGCGTCGAGGTGGACGTGCTCAAGGACGGCCGGCTCGACCTGAAAGAAGACGTCCTGCGGCAACTCGACGTGGTGGTGGCCTCGGTCCACAGCTACATGAACCTGGAAGCCGCTGAGATGACCGACCGCCTGCTGGCCGCCATCGAGAGCGGCTGTGTTCACATCCTCGGACATCCTACCGGCCGCATCCTGCTGCGGCGCGAGCCCTACCGCTACGACTTCGAGAAGGTTTTTGCCGCCTGCAAGCAGCACGGCGTCGCCGTGGAGTGCAACGCCGCGCCGGAGCGGCTCGACCTGCGCGACGTCGAACTGCGCGCGGCCAATGAGAAGGGTCTGAAGATTGTCATCTCGACCGACGCGCACTCGACCCGCGGTCTGGACTGGATGAAGTACGGCGTCCGCACCGCCCGCCGCGCCTGGCTGACAAAGAAGGATGTCCTCAACACCCTCCCGGCGGAGAAGTTCCTCAATGCGCTCCGGGATTAATCTCCTCCTCTCTGCTGAATTGCACACCTATTCCGATGTTTACTTCACCGGCTTATTGGCCGACTGGACGTAGACGTCATGACGGCTGAGGAA
>CBDUYQ010000087.1:0-5756 GCA_965371475.1 uncultured bacterium | reverse complement strand
GCGGAAGAACTCTGGGAGATGCTCGGGCACAGCCAACCGGTGGTCGATACCCGTTGGCCCAGCTTTGACGCCGCGCTGGCCCAGGAAGACGAATACGAAATCGTAGTGCAGGTAAACGGCAAGGTGCGCGCGCGGATTATGGTGGCCGATGGGCTCAGTGATGGCGAGATTGCCGAACGGGCCAAGGCCGAACCCCGCGTCGTTAGCGAGTTAAATGGCAAAGAGATTCGCAAGACCATTGTGGTGCCGAAGAAACTGGTTAATATTGTTGTCGCCTCTTGAGGAAAGCAGGGAGAGAAATGAACATCGCGTTTTATGAAGTGCGGCCTTGGGAAGAAGCCTTCCTCGCCCCTCACTTTGAAGGAGAGGAATTGACCTTCAGCCCTGGCCGCGTCGAAGACGGAACCTTCGGGGAGGACTCCCCCTGCGAGTGTCTCTCGGTCTTTATCCATTCCCGGATTGATTCCCCGGTGCTGGCCCGCCTGCCCAAACTCAAGCTGATTGCCACCCGCTCCACCGGGTTCGACCACATTGACCTGGCAGCCTGCCGCAAACGCAATATAGGAATTGCCACGGTGCCCAGTTACGGCGAGAACACAGTGGCCGAACACACCTTTGCCCTCATCCTTTCTCTCTCCCGCAACGTGCACAAGTCTTACCGCCACGCCATCGAAGGCCGGATGGACCTGGCGCAACTGACCGGCTTCGACCTGCAAGGGAAAACTCTCGGCGTTATCGGGGCAGGGCGCATCGGTCAACACGTCATCAAGATTGCGCGCGGGTTCGGCATGCGGGTGCTGGTCTCTGACGTCCGGCAGGATAACTTCCTGGCCGACCTGCTGACGTTCGAATACACCTCTCTCGACAAGCTGCTCGCCGAGAGCGACATCATTACTCTGCACGCGCCGCACAACGACCACACCCACCACCTGCTCAACCGCGAACGTCTCGCGCAGACCAAAAAAGGCTCGCTGCTGGTCAACACCTCCCGCGGCGGTCTGGTGGATACCGATGCTCTGATAGAGGCGCTCGACTCCGGCCAGCTCGGCGGCGCCGGACTCGACGTAGTTGAGGGGGAAGAACTGCTGCGGGAAGAGCACGAGATGCTGCACTCCTCCCACGCGACGGAAGCCTTGCAGGCGCTGGTCCACCGCAGTGCGTTGCTCAAGAAAGACAACGTCGTCTATACGCCCCACAACGCCTTCAACAGCCGCGAGGCGTTGGAACGAATATTGCAAACCACCATCGAAAACATCCGCGCCTGGCAGCGCGGAGAGGAGTTGAACCGGGTCGCATGAATTCCCCCACAGCATCCTTGGCCGCTGGCTCCGGGGTGGTCCCCGGCGGCATTGTCGTCCTCGACTTCGGAGGCCAGTACACCCAACTGATAGCCCGGCGCGTCCGCGAGATGGGCGTGTTCTCCATCATCCTGCCTTGCTGGGCCCCCATCGAAGATATCCGTTCCTACCAGTCTGCCGGGATTATCCTCTCCGGCGGCCCGGCCTCCGTCCATTCGCCTGATGCTCCCCATTGCGACAAGGAAACACTGGAGATAGGCAAACCCATCCTCGGCATCTGCTACGGGCTGCAATGGATTACGCACATCCTGGGCGGGAAGGTGGAAGCGGCGGAACGGCAAGAGTACGGCCCGGCGGAGTTGGAAGTCAAAGGGGGCTCGGCGCTGCTGGCCGGTCTGCCTTCGAAGTCAAAAATCTGGAACAGCCACGGTGACCACATCACGGAACCCCCCCCGGGTTTCAAGGTAATTGGAACCACGGCGAACGCTATCGCCGCTGTCGAGTCGTCCGAGCGGAAGGTGTATGCCGTGCAGTTTCATCCGGAAGTCCGTCACACCGCTCACGGCCCGGAGATGCTGCGCAACTTTGTAATAAAAATCTGCGGAGCCAACACCAACTGGAACCCGCAATCGTTTGTGGAGCGCACTATTGAAGAAATTCGGCAGTTGGTGGGACCGAAAGCGCACGTTGTCTGTGGGCTGAGCGGGGGTGTGGATTCCACCGTGGCCGCCACGCTCGTCCACCGCGCCATCGGTGACCGTCTGACCTCTGTCTTCGTCGACAACGGCCTGCTGCGCCACCACGAGTTTGCAGACACTTTAACGATGCTGCGCGACCGGCTCGGCCTGCACGTGGTCGGGGTGGACGCGGCCAAGGATTTCCTCGACAACCTCCAGGGCATCACCGACCCGGAACAGAAACGCAAGCGCATCGGCGCAACCTTCATCCGAGTATTCGAAAGCGAAGCAGCAAAACTCGGCGACATCCAATTCCTGGTACAGGGTACTCTGTACCCCGACGTGATTGAGTCCGTCTCGGTCCGTGGCCCTTCGCAGACCATCAAGACCCACCACAACGTCGGCGGCTTGCCGGAAGACCTGAAGTTCACGCTCATCGAGCCGCTGCGGGAGCTTTTCAAGGACGAAGTCCGCCGCATCGGCAGAGAACTCAAACTGCCTGACGAAGTCCTGCTGCGCCAGCCTTTCCCGGGTCCGGGGCTGGCGGTGCGCATCCTGGGCGAAATCACGCCCGAGCGGCTGGACACCCTGCGCAAGGCTGACCGCATCGTAGTGGAGGAAATCCGGGCGGCGGGGCTTTACGAGAAAATCTGGCAGGCGTTTGCCGTGCTGCTGCCGGTAATGACCGTGGGAGTTATGGGGGACCAGCGCACCTATGCCAATGCCGTAGCCATCCGGGCGGTGGAGTCCGACGACGGCATGACCGCCGACTGGGTACGGCTGCCCGGCGATCTGCTGGAAAAGATGGCCTCCCGGATTGTGAACGAAGTGCCGGGGGTAAACCGTGTGGTCTATGACATCAGCTCCAAGCCCCCCGGGACGATAGAATGGGAATAATCCGGCCTGGTGAGGGCGGTAACTGTAACTCTTGATGAGTACTTCGCGTCCAATTCAGTTGAGATGGAACGTAGCTCTATTCAGTCGGGGGAGCGAAGAGGAAGAGTCCGTGCGGGCTGCCCGGGCCGCCGGGAAGCGCGAAGACCGCATCCTGGTCGAGCAGGCGCAGCAGGGCGACCAGCGGGCCTTCGAAACGCTGTTACTGAAGCACCAGCGTCGTGTGCTCTCGCTGATTGGCCACACCATCCGGCAGCCCAACGAGGTCGAGGACCTGGCGCAACAGGTGTTCCTCAAAGTGTACACGGCCCTGCCCAGGTTCGACTTTCGCGCCGAGTTCTCCACCTGGCTATACCGGATTACGGTCAACGAGTGCTACGACTACCTGCGGCGGCAGCGGGCACTCAAGTCGCACGGCGGCAACGAAATCCAGGTGGGGGAACTGGTCGATCTCGACCGGCTCTCCGCCAAGCGCAGCCGGCCGTCCGAGAACCCGGCCCGGCAGGCCGAGTTGAAGCAGGCGGTCGAGATCCTCTTCAGCCGGCTCTCCGCCGAGGAACGGCTCCTGCTGACGTTGCGGGAGCTGGAAGGGTATTCTATGGATGAGATTGCCACGGTAATGGAGTTGAAAGAAAACACCGTCAAGGTCCGGCTGTTTCGGGCCCGTAAGCGGCTACTGGAACTTCATCGCCGCCTTTTGAAAGGAAATCGGTGATAAGATTGAGGTAACCATGAACTGTCACGAGGCTGAAACTTACTACGAAGATTGGCAGGAAGACCGGGCGCCCTCGGAGGCGGCCGGCCATATCGAAGGGTGCGAAACCTGCCAGACTGCCTTGGCCGGGTTTAACCGCACCTCTGCCTGGATGGAGCTTCTCCGGCGGGAACCCCCGCAACTTTCTCCCGGTTTCTGGGTTAAATTCTGGGAGAAGCAGGCGGTGGGCGTTGGCGACTTCTGGGAAGTACTGGCCCTGCTGGGCCGGCGAGCGGCTGTGGGTTTGGCCGTCCTTATCCTGCTGCTGGCCGTCAGTTTTCCTTGGGGGCAGTTGTCCGGTGAGTCCGAACGCGCCGTCATCGACGCTCCCCAACCCTACTGGGCGCAGTTTGACGGACAAGAGAGTGGCAATGGCAACGGTCCTAACAGAGAACAGGTGGTGCTCACACTGGTCGCGCAGACCGAATAGGTTTCTATGGCTGGAAGCAAACAGGCAATCGGATACCTCGTCGTCGTTTTCCTCCTGGGCGTGGCCTTGGGGGCCGGGGGCATGTTCTGGGCACAGTCCAGTGACATGCTGGTGCAGGCCAAACAGTCACCCCAGAAGAAAAAAATGCCGAGCACGGTCGACTGGCTCAGTAAGGAACTCGGGCTTTCCCCGGATCAGAAGCAACAACTCGGCGCCATCCTGGACGAAACCCGTGAAAGCTACGATACCCTGTGGGCGGAGGTTGACCCCAAGTTTGAGGCAGCCCGTTGGAGCGGCCGGGGGAAAATTCGGACTATCTTGAATGCGGAACAGAAGGAAAAGTTCGAAGAGTTGGTTCGCCGCATTGACGAGAAAGAGAAGGCACAAAAACAGAAGAAGAACAAGAAGGAAGCCCGGTAACGCCTGCAGGGCGCTGGCCGGGCTGGGAGCCCTTCAATGAGTACACTTGCCAAACTTAAGGCGCTTTACCAGGCGCACCGCCGCACCACTCTGGTTCTGGCTCTGGCCGGGGGCGCGGTGCTGACCTTCGCCGCCTTCCGCCTGACCTCCAACCCTACCGTGCAGTACTTCACCGCGCCGATCCAGCAGGGCGACATCATACAGATCGTCAACGCCACCGGCACCATCGACGCCGTGACTACAGTGGATATCGGCTCCCAGGTCAGCGGCTTGGTTGCCGAACTCCACGCTGATTTCAACTCCGTGGTCCACAAAGGCGACATTATCGCCCGCATCGACCCCTCGACGCTGGAAGCCCGTGTACTCCAAACCGAAGCCGACCTGGCCAGCACCCGCGCCAATGTAAAAAGCCTCGCAGCCGACATGGTGGCCGCCCGCGCCAACGTCAGCAAAGCCCGCGTGGCCCTGCGGCAGACCGACCTCAACCTGAACCGCTCGAAAGAACTGCTGCAACAGGGCATCACCTCTGACCAACAGCACGAGATGGTAATCGTTGAGCGGGACACGGCGGCAGCCAACCTGGAAGCGGCCGAGGCCAGCATTCGCCAGAACGAGGCCCGCCGGGAACAGGCCGAAGCCCAAGTCCGCCAACGCCGGGCGCAACTTTCTCAGGCCCGCCTCGACTTGGACCACGCCATCATCCGCGCGCCGATTGACGGCACGGTAATCGCCCGCAGTGTGAATATCGGCCAGACCGTCGCCGCCAGTTTTTCCGCTCCGACGCTCTTCACTATTGCCCAGGACCTCACCCAAATGCTGGTCTATGCTAAAACGGACGAAGCCGACGTCGGCAAAATTCAGGTCGGCGCTGACGTAACCTTCATCGTGGACTCTTTCCCCGGCGAGACTTTTCGCGGGCGCGTCTATCAGGTCCGTATGAACGCCACAGTTGTGCAGAACGTCGTCACCTATGACACCGTAATTGAGTTTGATAATCCCGGCCAGCGGCTCCTGCCCGGCATGACCGCCTATGTGACCATCCCGGTCGGCTCCTCCCGCGACGTACTCAAGATTCCCAACGGGGCCCTGCGCTTCCAGCCCGAACTCTCCGAGAAGGAACAGGACGCCCTGTTCGAACGCTACCTCAAACAGCCCGCTGAAACAGCCGAACAAAACCACGAAAGCGCAAAGGCCGGCCAGCCGCAGACCGAAGGATCCAATGGTGCAGGCGAAGCCGGTGAGCGCCGCCCTCGCAGCGAGGATGAGCGTACCCAGGGACGGGA
>CBDUYQ010000086.1:0-5784 GCA_965371475.1 uncultured bacterium | reverse complement strand
GAAAAGTCAAACTGACCGCTTCGCATCCCCAGGGGCGGTCGATTATCCTGCGCGTAGCCGGGCCGGGGGAGTTGCTGGGCCTGAGCGCGACCATCGCCGGGCACGTCTATGAAGTGGGTGCCGAAACATTGGAGCCGGTCCAGGTGAACTACCTTCCCCGGGCGACCTTCCTCCAGTTTGTTGAACAGCACGGCGAAGTGGCCATGCAAATCGCGCGGCACGCCAGCCTGGAGTTGCGCCGGGCGTATGCACAGGTAACACGCATTGCCCTGGCGCCCACGACGCGCGCCAAGCTGGCGGGCCTGTTGCTGGAATGGTCCGAGACAAACGGGGAGCCGGGCATGCGGGAACACTTTCAGCTTCCGTTGACGCAGCAGGAAATCGGGGAACTCATCGGGAGTTCCCGGGAGACGGTCAGCCGGGCAATCAATGAGTTCCGCCGCAAAGGGTTTATCCGGGTCAACGGGGCCTCCATCACCCTCCAGAATCCCTCCGGTCTTAAGAAGTTTCTCGCCTAGCCTTTCCAACCACTTCCGTGTGGTTTGTGACTGTCATCACACCCTTTGGTGCCCCCCGTCATAGACATTCCAGAGTAGTGGAGTAATTATTCCGCCATTCGCGTGATTGCTCGCGCGAAGAAAGGGGGTTCGATGCTTTTCCATCGACCAACACAGGTGGCGTTCAGTGCCAGCCTTTACCTGGCATTGCAGCCGGAAGGAATCGCCTGTTCCGTGCGGGAAATAGCCGCAGCGCTTGATGTGCCGGCCCCCTATCTTTCTAAAGTTCTCCGCGACCTCCTTCGCTCCCGTCTGCTTCGTTCTGTGCGCGGCCCCGGCGGAGGGATGCAGTTGGCCCGGGCCGCGCGGGAAATTTATCCGTGGGAAGTTTTGTCGGCTATTGACCCTTTGGACAGATTTGAGAGTTGTATCCTGGGCCTGCAAGACTGCAACGAAAGCAAACCCTGCCCTTTGCATGAACTCTGGGCTCCTGCCCGGGCCAGTATTCTTCATAGGTTACAGACCAAGAATCTTTGGGAGTTTGCCGCCGAAGCTCGTGGCAGCGGGGCGGTTTCCGGCGGCCAAGGGCAGACCAACGGGAGCGAGGGTCAATGAAGGGAAGAACGAAAGTCAGGTACGGAATGCGAGTCCGAATTGGGGAAGGGACATGAAGAAACCTATACAAGTCGCGTCGTTCATCTTCATCATCCTGCTAGCCGGATTTCTGATTGGCTGGTGGATTTTGGCGGGCCGGAAATCTTCGGTGGAGGTCTCGCGGGGCCAGGGGCTTTATGAGAAGCACTGTTCCGTTTGCCATGGTTTGACGGGGGACGGGCAAGGCGACGCTGCCTATCTTCTTAATCCGAAGCCCCGAAAATTCCGAGCGGGCAACTTCCGCCTGGTGACCTCGAAAAATCTTCAGCCGACGCACGAAGACCTGCTCCGAACCATCACCCAGGGGATGCCCGGCACGGGTATGCCTTCCTGGGCCCATCTGCCGGAAAATGACCGCCGGGAACTGGCGGACTATGTACTTCGACTCAACCGGGAAGGTTGGGTGGAGAAGGGATTGAGCTTGGGCGACACCCGGGCAGAGGCGGAGAAGTACGGCGACGAAATGGTCCAACCCGGGGATCCCATCCCGGTTCCGCCTGAACCGCCGCAGACCGCGCAAGGGCTTCGGCAGGGACGGAGATACTATCTCACCGTTTGCGCCAAGTGCCACGGAGATAACGGAGTGGGCAAGAGCGACCCCACCTGGCGGACGTCGGAGGGTTTTCCGGTTTCGTCGCGCAATTTGCGCGAGGGGGTTTTCAAAGGCGGGCGCGAAGGCGAACAGCTCTACTTGAGGTTCTTCACCGGGCTTCCCGGAACTCCCATGCCTGCCGGAGAACTTCCCGGTGAGCAGGTCTGGCGCGTGGTGCAGTACATCCAGAGCCTGTCTGACCCGGAAGCACAGGAGCGGGCGCGCATCCGCCCGGTGGAACTGACGGCCTCGCGCGTTCCGCAGTTGCCCTCCTCCCCTGACGATGCCATCTGGGAAGCGGTGCCGGAAGTCCGCATCCCGTTGATGCCGCTCTGGTGGCGCGAAGGCTACACCGATGCGGTTCGGGTAAAAGCGGTCCACGATGGTCAGCGTGTTGCCTTCTGCCTGGAGTGGAACGACGGCTCAAAGGATATTGGAGCGATTCACCAGACGAGCTTCCCGGACGGCGCTGCCGTCCAGCTTACCGCCAGCGCTTCCCCGCCCCTGTTTACCATGGGAGCGGCCGCCGAGACGGTCAACATCTGGCACTGGAAGGCGGTCTGGGAGGAAGACGCCCGGCAGTTCCAGGATGTGGGAACCACGTTCCCCGGGATGGTATCGGATCTCTATCTGGATGGGGAGAAAGGCTGGCAGGCTGCCCCGGGCGCGGCCCCGCAATACTTCACAGCGGCGGACGCGCGAAACCTGATTGCGTCGCAGCAGCGTCCGAGCGTTGTCGAGGATGCCAATGCCGCCGGTTTCGGAACTCTCACCTCACAATCTCCCCGAAGCCAAAACGTGCAGGGCCTTTCTCGCTGGAAGGATGGCTTGTGGCGCTTGCAACTTAGCCGGCAACTGAACGTAGAGGATGCGGAAGATATGCCCCTTCGGCTGGGGCAAACCACCTCCGTGGCTTTTGCCGTCTGGAATGGCAGCGCGGGGGACCGGGACGGACAAAAGAGCGTCAGCATCTGGAGCACTTTGCGGCTGGAGCCATGAGCAACGGGGCTGGGCCCCAACTCTGAATTTTGCGTGCGTGGAAACTCATAACAGGGAGAACGAAAATGGATACCAAAGAAAACCCTGAGGAACGTACAGGAGAAATTGGAGAAATTACCCGCAGGGATTTTCTGGTCAAACTGGGGGCCGCGGGTGCGACCGGCGCTCTGGCGTTGTGGTCGCTGGAAGGCTGTTCACTTTCTCCGGGGCTCGAGCCAATCACGAACCCGTTGAGCTATTACCCCAGCCGGGGCTGGGAAAAGCTCTACCGCGACCAGTATCGGTTCGACCGGTCGTTTACCTGGATCTGCGCGCCCAACGACACGCACATGTGCCGGGTTCGGTCCTTCGTGCGGAACGGCGTTATCGTGCGAAGCGAGCAGAACTACGACTACTCGAAATACACCGACCTGTACGGCAACCGGGCCACCGCCAGTTGGAACCCCCGGGGTTGCTTGAAGGGGTACACATTCCACCGCCGGGTTTACGGACCCTACCGCCTGAAAGGTCCGGTGATCCGCAAAGGCTGGAAAGAGTGGGCCGACGACGGGTTTCCTTCTCTTTCCGACAAACCAGAATTGCGCAAAAAATATCTCTTTGATGACCGGGGGAACGATACCTTTGTGCGGGTTTCCTGGGACGAGGCCTCGAGTTATGCCGCCCGCGGCATGAAAGCGATCGCCGAAACCTACAGCGGGGACGAAGGCCGGAAGCGGCTTAAGAAAGAAGGCTGCCCGGATGAGATGTTCGAGCATTGGAAAGGCGCCGGCACCCGCACCATGAAAATCGGTTCCTCGCTTCCGGTGCATGGCATTGTGGGTAAGTTCGGCCTGTTTCGGTTCGGCAACATGATGTCCCTGCTGGACCATCATGTGCGGAAAGTCCCGGAGGAAAAGGCTCAGGGTGTGCGGGACTGGACCGAATACACCTGGCGGGGTGATCAGGCGCCCGGCCAGCCCTTCGTTCACGGGCTCCAAACGGCCGACTGCGACTTCAATGACTTGCGTCACAGCAAGCTCAATATCCAGGTCGGGAAGAACCTGATTGAAAACAAGATGCCCGACTCGCACTGGATGACCGAGATCATCGAGCGCGGCGGGAAAATCGTCAACATCGCGCCGGAGTACAACTGCCCGGCAACCAAATCGGACTATTTTATTCCTGTCCGCCCGGGACTCTCCGACACCGCAATCTTTCTCTACCTGACAAAGTACCTGATGGACGAGAAGCTCTACGACGTCAAGTTCGTGCGGCGCTTCACCGACTTCCCCCTGCTGGTGCGGACCGACACCCTCAAACGCCTCAAACCCGAAGAGGTGATTGAAAACTACCAGAAGCCCGACATTTCCAACGGCCCCAGTTACGACATCCAGGGCATGACCGAAGAGCAGCGCCAGCGTGTGGGCGATTTCGTGGTCTTCGACGAGAAGACGAAAAGCCTCAAGGCCCTGACCCGCGACGATGTGGGCGACCGGCTCGAGGAAAAGGGAATTGTCCCGGCGCTGGAATGGAAGAACACAGTCACTACCACGGACGGAAAGAAAGTGGAGGTGATGACGTTGTTCTCGCTCTATCAAATTCACCTCCGGGACTACGACCTGGATACAGTGGTGGAGATCACCGAGTCAGACAAGAAACTTATCCAACGGCTGGCGCATGACCTGGCGACTATCAAGCCGGCTGCCATACACCACGGTGAGGGCATCAACCATTATTTCCATGCCACCCTGCACAACCGGGCCGTCTATCTCCCCATGATGTTGACGGGCAACATCGGCAAGCACGGCGCCGGTGTTTATACCTGGGCGGGGAACTATAAGGGCGCTGTGTTCCAGGGTTCCCCCTGGTCGGGGCCGGGGGCCGGGGCGTATGTGGCCGAGGATCCCTTTAACCCGATTCTGGACTCAACGGTGGAAATAACTCCCAAACACATCCGCAACACCATGAAGGGTGAAGAGGTCGGCTATTGGGGCTCCGGGGACCGCCCCTTGATTGTGGACACACCCAAAGGAAAGAAAGTCTTTACGGGCAAAACCCACATGCCCACTCCCACCAAGCTGATCTGGTACAACAACGCCAACCTGCTGAACCAGGCCAAGTGGGCGTACCACATCCTGACCAACATCAATCCCAAAGTTGACATGATCGTTGACCAGCAGATCGAATGGACCGGCTCGGCGGAGTACGCCGACCTGGTTTTGCCGGTCAATTCCTGGGTGGAAGCACAGACCGTGGAAGCGGGAAGTTCCTGCTCCAATCCGTTCCTGCAACTGTGGGGCGGCAAGAAGTACAAAGAGATGCAGGGCATTGAGCCTCTCTACGATTCGGTCGATGACGGCATGGTCTTCGCCAAAGTGGCAGAGGCGCTGACCGACCTTACCGGCGACAAGCGGTTCCGGGACTACTGGCATTTCGTGCTCAACGGCGATACGGAAGTTTACCTGGACCGCGTGTTTGCCGCCTCCACAACCACCTGCACGAAAGACGGCAGGAAGTACACCACCAGGAAGATTATGGAGGGAGCTTACGACAATGAACCCGGCTCCGCCCTGATGCTTTATCGAACCTACCCGCGCGTCCCCTTCTTCGAGCAGGTCCACGACTCCATTCCTTTCTATACGGACACGGGCCGGCTGAATTCTTACTGCGACATCCCGGAGGCGATTGAGTACGGGGAAAACTTCGTCGTCCACCGGGAAGGCCCCGAGGCCACACCGTATCTGCCCAATGTGATCGTCTCCACCAATCCCTATATCCGTCCGCAGGACTACGGCATTTCGCAAAGGGAAGTGGACGCCGACTTGCGGCAGGTCCGGAACATCAAGATGCCCTGGAGCCGGGTCAAGCGGACGCAGAACCCTCTTTGGGCGCAGGGCTTCCGCCTGTTCTGCTCGACGCCCAAGAGCCGCCACACGGTCCACTCCTCCTGGAGCGTGGTGGACTGGAACTGGCTCTGGTCGGACAACTTCGGCGATCCCTACCGTAAAGACAAGCGGCTGCCGGGGGTGGCTGACCGGCAGATCCAGGTCAACCCGTTGACCG
>CBDUYQ010000085.1:0-5822 GCA_965371475.1 uncultured bacterium | reverse complement strand
GCCACGATTTGCAAATGACCGAGCAACGGAGCATCTTCCGCCACGGCGTCGTTGAGCCCGGCGAGGTGCTTGCGCGGAATGACCAGGATGTGCGTGGGGGCCTGCGGGTTGACGTCCTCGAAGGCTATCGACAACTCATCTTCATGGACAATCTTGGCGGGGATTTCCCCGGCGATGATTTTGCAAAACAGGCAGTCGCCGCTCATCCTGTACCCCTTTCCTTGATCGGGCAAAACCCCCATCCGCTGAGCCCGGTGGCGCCTAAAGCAAAAGCAGATCCCTCGACGGCGCTCGGGATGACAACGGGCGGGGACACTTCGGCAGCGCTCAGTGCAGGTTCCACCCCGCCCCTACCCCGTCCCGAGCAAGGCCGACGAAGACGCTGGACAGCGCCTGCCTGCCGCAGGCAGGCTTTCATCGCCCCACAAGACAACTGCGGGACAGGCCGCTACCATCAATTGAGCCGGACGATGACGGCGTTGGTCACTTCGTCCTGCCGCCGCAGACGGTCGCGGACGGCTTCCGCCGCCTGCATAGTGGACTGCCGCCCCACCCGCACGCGGTAAAAAAACCCGTCGGCTTTCTGGGAAGTGTCGATGAACACGCCGCTGAATTTTCTCGCTATCAGCCGCTGCATCTTCTCGGCATTTTCCGGCACCAGGAACGCCCCCACCTGCACCGAATATTGGGCCGGGTTCATTGCCACATCGGGGCTTTCGACAATATCCAGCCGCACCAGCGCGGTGCCGGGCCCGACCATATCAATTTCTTTCGCCCCCGAGCGCGAGAGGTCGATGATTCGCCCTTCGATAAACGGGCCGCGGTCGTTGATCCGAACGATAGTGGTCAGATTGTTCTCCAGGTTCACCACCCGGACCCAGGTGTTGAACGCCAACGTGCGGTGCGCGGCGGTCATGTCGTCCATGTCGTAGGTTTCGCCGTTGGCGGTCTGCCGCCCGTGGTAGGGATGTCCGTACCAGGAGGCCAGCCCAACCTCCCCCTCGCCCGTGGTGGGAACAATCGGCACCCGGGATCGTGTTCTCCTCTTCCCGCATCCGGCCACGCCCAGCAGCAAAAGAACCACCAGCAACGTCAAACCCACGGACGTCCGCCGGGAGCTTTGCCTGCCTCCCCTGGTTCCGCCTTTCAACTCCCAAGTGTCATCCGCTGTTATCTTCATTTGTACTCCAGTCCGGCACACGGCAATTTTTTGGGTATTATAGGTAGGTAACGCTCTGGGGGCAAGGACTCTCCCCGCAAAAAAGAAAGGGACCGAACACAAGACTATGCTATCTCCACGGCTTCGCTGGAAACTGGACCAGGCGCTGGCGCGCGTGCGCGAGTTCCTCCACCCGGACAAGGAGGAACCCCGGCCGAGCATCTGCTTCAATTGCGGGCGGTTGGTGGGCGCGGTGGAAACCGTCTGCTCGAACTGCGGCGCCAACCAGTCCAAAGCGTCGTTTTCGGCCCTGAAGCGCGTCTCTTTGGCCGTCATCCCGGCGGAAAACCCCGTCACCTACGGCCTCATCCTCGCCAACCTGCTCTTCATGGGCATCGTCTTCCTCCTCAGCATGAAGTCCGGCGCGGGCCCGTTCGAGGTGGATGGCCGGGTGCTCTACCTGCTCGGTTCCAAGTGGACCGGAGATATCCTGCTCCTCAACCAGTACTGGCGCTGGGTCATGCCCATACTCCTGCACGGGGGAATTATCCACTTCGGCTTCAACTCTTTTGTCCTCTGGCAGATCGGCCCGCAGGTGGAAGAACTCTTTGGCTCGCAGCGGTTCCTGTTTCTCTACCTGGTCACCGGGGTGGCGGGATTTGTCGCCAGCTCCTTCTGGGATTTCTTCAGCGGACCGAGCAACAGCGTCGGGGCCTCTGGCTCTCTGTTTGGCCTGATTGGCATCCTGGTCGCTTACATCAGCCAGAACCAGGGGTTCGCGCAGGAGTACCGGGCATCACTGATCCGGTGGGCGGTATTCATGCTTTTCCTCGGCCTGATAATGCCCGGCATCGACAATGCCGCCCACATCGGCGGGCTCGTCTGCGGACTGGCCTTGGGCCGGCTGATCGGCGACCACCGCCCCCGGACCCCCGCCGAACAGTTCCGGGTCAACCTCATGGGCTGGGGCTCTGCTGCCGTCTTCCTCTGGAGCATCGTGATGGTGCTCCTCAACCTCCCCTCCGCCCCCCCCTCCTAACCCCGTAAGCAGCCACCTACCCACTCCGGGAAACGTCCGCCGCCGGAGATTCCAATCCCACATTCGGACACTATACCGTTCCCCGATTATGCCACTGTTCAGATTTCCTGTTTATTATCAACAACTTAATTTGCTATTTGGGTTGGAACTCTGATTGCCCTTACACCAAGTAGATTTCGGCCCCTCACCGGGCAAAATATGGGGAGCGTAGGAGGCAGGACATGAAGCAAGGCAACGGAACACAGGGCAGGAAGCTTAACAGCGCCGTTATCGGCGTGGTTTTCATCATCGCCGGCGTAGTGGCTCTGGGGGTGCAGTTCACGCCCCTGTTCGCGGGCTCAGTTGCACCCGCTCCGGTTAACTACCACAAGGCGTGTGCGGAAGACCCGGAACCCTTCGACGCTTACGACGACTACATGCCCCACCTTGTCCGTCTCGGCGTTCCCGCCCACACCCTGATGGAAGTGAAGCTTGAAATCCGCTCTGCCGTTCACGACGTCCACCACTCCCTGGCCGAAGCCCACCAGTCCGTGCGGGACGCCCGGTCCGAGGTTCGCCAATCCCTGCGGGAGGCCCGGCGGGAGATTCACGAATCCCTCCGCTCCATCCCTGACAACCTGGCCGGCCTTTTCCGTGATCTGAAGGACACCCCCGAACGCGAGGTCGAAGCAAAAGTCCACAAGGTCCGTCACCAGCGGACCGCGGAAAACAAGCAACACAACTCCGAATCGCTCTAACTCGCCTCTACTGCCCCGAAACCCGCCCGCCGAGAGGACTGGCGCACCTCCTCCCCCCTGCCTGTCATTCTGAGTGAGCGCAGCCAAAGGCGGCGCGAGTCGAAGAATCTCATCCTTCGCAAAACTCCCTGTCCTGAGTTTACCTGGCGTGGCAGGCGCAGCCGAAGAGCCTGTCCTGAATTGAGTCGAAGGGCTGAGCGGATACCCTTCTCGCCACGGTCTATTGGTCTCCTCCCGCCGAGAGGACTGGCGCGTCCTCACCCCCCTGCGGTATCATTCTCTTTTTCCAGCACTCATAAAGGCAGGGGGAGAATGGCCGCGCAGACGCTCTATGAAAAAATCTGGAACGCCCACATCGTCCACGAAGAACCCGGCAAACCGTCTTTAATTTATATTGACCGCCATCTTATCCACGAAGGCACCTCGCCGCAGGCCTTCTCCGGCATCCGGGACACGGGCCGCAAAGTCCGCCGACCCGACCTGACCTTTGCCGTCATGGACCACTCGGTCTCGACCACCGACCGCACCCTGCCCATCCTCGAAACTGACACCAAAATGCTGCTCGCCAAAGCCCAGTTTGACGCGCTCACAAAAAATTGCCAGGAGACGGGCATCCGCCTCTTTGACCAGCACAGCCAAAACCAGGGCATCGTCCACGTCATCGGCCCCGAGCTCGGCATCACCCAGCCGGGACAAACCATCGTCTGCGGCGACAGCCACACCTCCACCCACGGCGCCTTTGGCTCGCTCGCCTTCGGCATCGGCACCAGCGAGGTCGAGCACGTCCTCGCCACCCAGTGCCTGGCCCAGTTCCGGTCGAAGACCTTGCGCATCCTCGTCCATGGCAAGCGCCCCCGCGGCATCACCGCCAAGGACATCATCCTCGCCATCATCGGCAGAATCGGCATCGGTGGCGGCGCCGGCCATGTAATCGAATACGGCGGCGACACCATCCGCAACCTCAACATGGAAGGCCGCATGACCCTCTGCAACATGACGATCGAGGGCGGCGCCCGGGCCGGCATGGTCGCCCCCGACGACACAACTTTCTCCTATATGGAAGGCCGCCCCTTTGTTCCGCGCGGCAAGGAGTTTCAGGAAGCCGTCGAACAGTGGAAGTCACTGCACTCCGACGAAGACGCAACCTTCGATCAGACCTTGGAGTTGCAGGCCGAAGAGATTGCCCCGCAAGTCACCTGGGGCACCAACCCCGGCATGGTCACCGACGTGACCGCCAGCGTGCCCGACCCGGGCTCCTTCTCCGACCCCGTCGATCAGCAGGCCGCCGAACATGCCCTCAAGTACATGGACCTCAAACCCGGCACCCCCATCCAGGAAATCTCCGTGGACCGCGTCTTCATCGGCTCCTGCACCAACTCCCGCATCGAGGACCTGCGCGCTGCCGCCAAAGTTATTGCCGGCAAGAAGGTCGCCCCCAACATCAAAGAGGCCTTGGCCGTGCCCGGCTCCCGCGTCGTCAAGGTGGAGGCCGAAAAGGAAGGCTTGGACAAAATTTTCCGCGACGCCGGTTTCGAGTGGCGCGACGCCGGGTGCAGCATGTGCCTGGGCATGAACGACGATGTTCTTTTGAGCGGCGAACGCTGCGCCAGCACCTCCAACCGCAACTTCGAGGGCCGGCAGGGCAAAGGCGGACGCACCCACCTGGTTAGCCCCATCATGGCCGCCGCTGCTGCTTTGGCGGGTCACTTTGTGGACATACGCGAAATGGATGTCGAGGGGCTCGACTAACGGAAAGGAGCGCAACGAACCCAATGGAACCGTTCACCAAACACACCGGACTGGTCGCCCTGCTCGACCGCGTAAACGTTGACACCGACCAGATGGTGCCCAAACAGTTCCTCACCCGTGTCACCCGCGAAGGCTTCGGCGAAGTCCTCTTCTACGACTGGCGTTATACGGATGACAAAACGGACGGCGACAAACCCAACCCGGAGTTCGTGCTCAACCACCCGCGCTACCAGGGCGCCTCTGTGCTGCTCGCCCGCGCCAACTTCGGCTGCGGCTCCAGCCGCGAGCACGCCCCCTGGGCCATCGCGCAGTACGGCTTCCGCCTGCTCATCGCGCCCAGCTACGCCGACATCTTCTACAACAACTGCTTCAAAAACAGCATCCTGCCTGTTACCCTGCCCGACGCACAGGTGGACGAACTTTTTAAAAAGTGTGAAGAGAAAGAGGGCTACCAGCTAAGCGCCGACCTGGAAAAACAGGTGGTCTTCGACGACGACGGCTTCCAGGCCTCCTTCGACATCGACCCCGACAGGAAAGAACGGCTGCTGAACGGCCTCGACGACATCGGCATCTCCCTGCAACTCGAAGACAAAATCGCCGCCTACGAAAAGGCCAACCCCGAACAACTCACCATGTATGACCCCGTTGACCTCACCGTCACCGGGTAAGGCGCGCCGCCTTGCCCGTATCGTCGGCTTGTTGCTTGCCGGTGGGGCGGATATTTTCACCCCGCAGCTTCTTATGCGGAGCCTCTCTGCCGAACACCCTCTTCCCATCTGGCACAGGGCCTGCCTCCGGCCCCGCCCGTTTCAAGTAGCGGCGAGGAAAGTGCTGGAAGCGCGTCCTCGCCGGCCTTCGCTATCCCTCCAGTGCGGCAAGAGATGAACTCTTGCCCTACCCGAACCAACCACCGCTCCGCCCCATGTTCGACCCCGTCGACCTCACCGTCACCGGAAAAGAGTAAGGCTTCGACTTGCCGCCTGTCTCCGCCTGCTTGCCTGCCCCCTCCAATTTAAGTCTGAATGGAGCGGCGACATTCCTGTCGCCGTAAGTCAAAAAGAAAAAAACTCCCGCGGGGACAAGAATGTCCCCGCTCCAAAATTTGGCTTAAAGATTATCAATTACATCCTTTGCATCT